>DATLHP010000274.1:0-24910 GCA_035539835.1 Bdellovibrionales bacterium | reverse complement strand
GTATTTTGATCAACGGATTTCAGCCGATGCAGCCAGAGTGGGATCTTGCTCCGGGCACGACGATCTCAGAAGCCGAGCGCCGTTTGATCATGAAAACACTTGAACACACAGGGCAGAACCGCACACAGGCGGCCCGCCTTCTTGGTATCAGCATTCGCACTTTGAGAAACAAGCTCCATGAGTACGGAGTTTCACGCGAGGATGTGGCCCATGGCTGATCTTTTCGATAAAACCACCCGGGCGCTCGGCGCCTCGGTCAACCTTCGACAGCTGAAGAACAATGTCATTTCGTCGAACATTGCCAATGCGGAAACGCCTGGCTATCAAGCAAAGAAGCTCGATTTCGAGGACGCACTTTCTCGCGCACTCGACGTCGAAAATCTGAATGCACCCAACGGAACTGTCGGTGAGCACTTTTCGACGGGTCCAGGTGCGATCTCTCGCGTGAAAGCAGATATCTACGAAAATCCAGACGTGAGCGTGAACAACGATGGCAACACCGTCGATGTCGAACGTGAAATGACGAATCTCGCTGAGAACTCGATCATGTACAAAGCGGCGATTCAACTCATCAACAAGAAGATGGCTGCGCTCAAGTATGCAGCGAGTGATGGAGGTCGTTAATGTCTGATATTTTGACTGGCATGCGAGTGAGTGCGAGTGGTCTTGCGGCCCAACGCATGCGCATGAACACGATCTCTTCGAACATCGCGAACATCAACACGACCCGCACCCCAGAGGGTGGTCCGTATCGCCGCAAAGAGGTGATCCTCGAGGCGATGCCTGAAGCGAAAAGCTTTGGTGAAGTCTTGATGAGCCAGCCTCAGCGCGACATTGCCCGGGTCCAGGTCACTGACGTGGACGTCGATCGCAAGGCGCCTTTGCTGAAATACGAGCCCGATCATCCGGATGCGGATGAAAACGGTTACGTCGCCTATCCGAACATCAACATGATGGAAGAAATGGCGAATATGATCCAGGCAACAAGGGCTTACGAGGCTAACGTGTCGGCGATGCAAGCCACCAAAGACATGGCGATGACGTCTCTCGAGCTCGGTCGCTAATAGGTAACTAGACCGGTCTGAGGAAAAATTTGCCGGACCGGACCTTGAAGTGTGAGTACGGTTTAAGAGTTTTAGGTAAGATAATAAAAGAAGCCGCGAAAGTGGCTTTTACGGGCAGGAAGCCCAGCTGAAAGCGAAGGATCAAACTATGGACGGTTTGACGATTAGAAATGGCCAGTCTCTTGCCACGACCGGAAAAACGGCGAGCGAAATTCGCAATGAGCCGTTCAATATCGGAAAGCCCCTCTCGCCGGGCCAAACAGATCCTTCAGCAAAAAGTTTTGCAGACACGCTGAAAGACGCAGTCGGCACGGTCAACACTCTTCAAAAAGACGCAGACAAACAGGCGCAAGCTCTTGCGACTGGAAAAACCACCAACATTCCAGAAGTCATGATGGCAGCAGAGAAAGCTGACATCGCGCTTCGCATGATGGTGCAAGTCCGCAATAAAATTATCGACGCATATAACGAAGTCATGAAGATGCAGGTCTGAGGTAAATAGATGAACGGTCTCTTTCGAAGTCTGATTCTTCAGTTTCGCGAGTTCTATAAGAACCTGACTCCGACAAAACGGATGTCGATGCTCTTTGCAACGGGCATCGTCTTTGTCAGCGGTCTCTTTATGATCGTGATGGTGTCTGGAACGGACTATGTTCCGCTTCTTACTAACATTCCGTCGGATCAGACGGCTCTCATCGTCGACAAACTTCAACAAAAGAACGTTCCGTTCAAAGTTCAAGACGGTGGAAAGACGATCGTCATTCCAAAAGACCTTCTGCATTCAACGCAAATGGCGTTGATGTCTGAGATTGGCTCTTCGAAAACAGGTTCAGTCGGTCTCGAACTTTTCGATAAACAGGATTTCGGTTCGACATCTTACGCTCAGCGAATCAACTATCAGCGCGCACTTCAAGGCGAACTTATGCGCGCGATCAATACTCTCGACGCCGTTGAGCGTTCGAAAGTCATGCTCGCATTGCCTGCCAAAAAGACCTTCCTTGAAGAAGGGAAGCCGCCGACGGCATCGGTCGTTGTTGAACTTCACCCTGGAAAGGTTCTTTCAGAAGAACAAGTTCGCGGTATTACGTTCTTGGTCGCAAACGCCGTCGAGGGTCTCGACGCCGATAAAGTTTCGGTCGTCGATTCTCGGGGTAAGGTTCTTTCGCGCACCGGCAGTTCTGAATCGCAAGGCAGCAACGAACTTGCTGACATGCAGGCGAAAAAGGAACGCGAACTCGAAGAACGGGTCGAGGCTATTCTCGCTCGGGTCGTCGGCCAAGGCAAAGTCATGGCTCGCGTGAATGCGCAACTCGTGAATCGTCATGTCCTTACGACTGAAGAGACAGTCGATCCTGAGAAAACAGCTCTTCTTTCGACTCAGACAGAAGAAGAAACTTTGAATGGATCGCGTACGAATCCGACCGGTGTTCCGGGCGCTCGTGCCAATCTTCCTGGCGCTGCTGAAGCAGGCACTGTCGGATTCAATCAAGACGTCAAAAAAGAACTCAAAACTTCGAACTACGCAGTTCCAAAAACCGTTCGCAATATCAAAGAAGCGGCCGGCGGGCTCGAGCGTGTAACGGTTGCCGTCGTTGTTGATGGTACGTTCACAATGAAAACGAACGACAAGGGCGAAGAAGTCGAAGAGTACGTCCCACGTAATCCGCAAGAACTCGCTCAGTTTGAGACGATTGTTAAGAATGCGATCGGGTTCAACGAAACGCGCGGAGATTCTGTTAAAATCGAGAATATCCGATTCACGAAAGAAGACTTCTCAGAATCTGAGAAGATGATGACGACGCTCGAGCGTAAGAAACTCATGAACGCACTTTTGAAATGGGTGCTTTTGGGTCTCGCTCTGGCGATGTTCTTCTTCATCGTGATCAGACCGTTTATGCGTTGGGTGACCGACAGCTTCCAGGATTCGGTGGAGGACATGTTGCCAAGAACTATCGAAGAACTCGAAGAACTTCAGTCGGTTGATAATACCCTCCCAGGAATGTCGAGTGCGCTTCCAGTTCTTGAAGAGTCTCTTGATCCAGATAAGGCCGAGAGTGAACTTCTCAAAGAGCGCATCATGACGTTGATGGAAAAAGATGAAGAGAAAGCCGCCGGCGCCTTCAGCCTCTGGCTTGTTAGAAAGGACGGCGCATGAGCACCGGAGTCGTTCGCCTACAAAAATCAGAACAGATCGACTACGACGCCCTGAGAGGCTTCGAAAAAGCTGCGATCCTCATGAACTATCTCGGGCCTGAAGCGGCCAAGAAGCTCTTGAAGCGTATGGATGACGGTGACATTCGTAAACTTCTGACTGTCATGGGTAAGTACCGGATCGTGCCAATCTCCGTCACGAAACGAGTTCTCGAAGAGTACTATGAGCTCGTCAGCGAATCGGAAGATTACATCTTCTCGGACAACGTCACGTCGAAAGACACGGTCGTCGATGCTCTCGGTGAAGAGCGCGCCCGCGGCGTTCTCGGTCACTTGAATGTATCGAACTCTCAGCGTCCGTCGCTCGAGTCACTCGAAGTCGTCGATGCGAAGTCGTTGGCGAACTTCTTAATTCACGAACATCCACAAACTGTTTCGGTCATTCTTGCTCACTTAGAGCCGGAAAAGAAGGGTGAGGTTCTGAAGCGTCTTCCAGAGGCCCTTCAGGCAGAAGTCGTTCTTCGTATGGCAAACCTCGATCACGTCGCTCCTGAATTGATTTCAGAAGTCGATCGCGTATTGAAAGAGGAGCTTGCGACGATCGGTACGGTCGAACAGGCGGCACTCGGTGGAGTTCAGCCGGTCGCAGAAATGCTCAACGTCATGGACAAGAACACAGAGAAAGCGATCATGTCGCGAATCGAGGAGAAAGACCCGATTCTTGCGGAAGAGATTCGCAAACTCATGTTCGTCTTCGAGGACATCGTCAAGATCGACGACAAGGGTATTCAGACTCTCCTCAAAGAAGTTCCGAACGACAAACTCTTGCTCGCCCTCAAAACGGCGAACGAAGAGATCAAGAACAAAATCTTCAAGAACATCTCGCAACGTGCGGCGCAGTTGCTCAAAGACGATCTCTCGAACATGGGTCCTTCGCGTCTCTCGGACGTCGAAGGCGCTCAGGTCGAAATCGTCAACGTCGCTCGTCGACTCGAGGGCGAGGGCAAGATCCTCATCGCTCGTGGCGGTTCGGAAGACGCGCTGGTTTAGTTTCGCCTGACCGCCGGTCAGGCTGGGGTTTTCCTTGCGAAAAACCCCATTCGCTTAAGAGGGGTTCGAAGTGTCGAAGGCTGTGCTTACAAAGATCGAAGCGGACAACATCGCGGTGGCGTACAGCCCCCGCAAGTTTCCGGCGACCATTTCTCCGACGGCCAGCGATTTCGTCGCCTATCAAAAGGCGCAAAGTGCCGCGGGTGCTTCAACAGGCTTTCGCATCGACAAGATCGTCGCTCAGCAGACCGGCATTGCCGAGCTCGAACGTATTTCTATCGAAGAACAAGTCGAACAAGAGGCTCTGACTCGTCTCAAAGAGATGCAAGAGCAGACTTATCAGCAGGCCTATCAACTCGGTCTTTCAGAAGGTCGCGACAAAGCCTATACAGAAGCGCGCAGCGAGCTTGAAGCAAAGCTGGGACATCTTTCGACGGTTCTGTCGTCGATTGAGAACTTGAAGAACGATCTTGTGACGTTCAACGAAACTCACATTATGAACCTGATTTTCCACATGGCGAAGAAGATCGCTATGGGTGAAATTGCGGAAAACCGTGAGCTTATTTTGAATGTCGTCAGACAGGCCGTTCTCGATGCGCAATCAGATGAGAACGTCACCGTGCGTATTTCTGCCGAAGACTACGCTTTCATCGAACAAATTAAAGAAAACCTCGGAAAAGATCTTGAAGCCGTGAAACGAGCGAAATTCGAAGTTTCAGATCAGATCACTGATGGCGGTTGTATCATCGAAACGAACTACGGCGATGTCGATGCGACTGTTGAGCAAAGAGTCGAAAAGCTTTGGGAGTCCCTGGCGGGAAAGCTTCCAAAAGTAAAAAACCAAATTAGCGAATAATCGGAGTCGTCGGTGTCAGCTGCTGAAACGCGCAATCCATTGGATCTTCAGCTCTCGAGATACGAGACGCTGCTTGAGCGCGTTCATTTGACGGAAGACTCGGGAAAGATCACACAGGTTATCGGTCAGCTCATGATGGGTTATATCCCGGGAGCGACGATCGGTTCTGTTTGCGAAGTCCATCCTTCGCAGGGACTTCCAAAATTCCTGGCGGAAGTTGTCGGCTTCAAAGATCGTAACGTTCTTCTGATGCCACTTGGCGAAATGCGAGGAGTGGGTCTTGGCTCACGCATCGTTCTTGAGCGCCAAGTAGCAACGGTCAAAGTCGGCAACGAACTTTTAGGCCGCGTTCTGAACGGTCTCGGTGAGCCGCTCGATAGCCTCGGTGTTATCGACACTCATGATGAGGCATTGATTTACAACTCGGTCGGAAATCCTCTTGATCGTAAGCCAATCCACGAGCCAATGGATCTTGGAGTTCGTGCGATCAACAGCATGATCACGGTCGGCCGAGGTCAACGGGTCAGCATCATGGCAGGCTCAGGCGTCGGTAAATCGGTTTTGATGGGTATGATGGCCCGTTCGTCGCACGCGGATGTGAATGTCATCGCTATGATCGGTGAGCGTGGTCGAGAAGTAAAAGAGTTCATCGAAGAGATTCTTGGTGAAGAAGGTCTTAAGCGCTCTGTGATCATCTGCGCGACGAGTGATCAAAGCCCGCTTCTTCGTATGCGCGCATCTTACGTTGCGACGACTGTTGCTGAGCATTTCTGTGGTCAGGGTAAGCATGTTCTTTTGATGATGGACTCATGCACTCGCTTCGCGATGGCGCAGCGTGAAATTGGTCTCAGCACTGGTGAGCCACCGGCTTCAAAAGGATATACACCGAGCGTATTTGCGGCGCTTCCAAAGCTCCTTGAGCGTGTCGGTAACTTCGAAAGCGGCGGAAGTATTACCGGCCTCTATACGGTTCTCGTCGAAGGCGACGACATGGATGATCCGATTGGTGATGCCGTTCGTTCGATCGTCGATGGTCACATCGTTCTCGATCGTAAACTCGCGGCTCGCGGGCATTTTCCCGCGATCGATGCGCTTCCGAGCACGAGCCGGGTTATGCGCAACGTTGTTTCGCGCGACTACATGCTCTTGGCGCGAAAGATGCGCGAGCATTTGGCTGTTTATAAAGAAGCAGAAGATTTGATCAACATCGGTGCCTATCGCGCGGGTTCAAACCCGGCGATTGACGAGGCCATTCGTTTGCATCCTGCGATCATCGAATTCTTGAGACAAGAGGTCGACGAGGCAACCGACATGGCAACATGTCAGCACATGATGGAACAGATCTTAGGGTGATTTTGGGGATGAATAAGCAATGAAGTTTGAATTCAGTTTTGAAACTCTGCTTGATCACCGACGTCAGCTCGAAGACGCCGCTCGCCGCGAATGGAATGAGGCGCAAGCAAAGGTCGACGAAGCACAGCGGGCGCTCGACGAGTATTATTCGCAGCTGGATCAAGCAAGAGCGCGTGTTGGCACGATTGAGAAATCGGGTGGACCGCAAGCCGGAGCGCTGGTTTCGATTGCGGAGTTTATTTCTGGCCAAAATATTCGGATTGAGCGCCATCGCCTTTCGATGCGAGAGCTCGTTATGGATGCGGAAATCAAGCGTGAAGCGATGATCGAAGCGGCAAAAGAAACGAAGACGCTTCAGAAGCTAAAAGAAAAAAAATTAGAAGAGTTTAAGCAAAAGAAAAAGAAGCGTGAGTTGAAGGAAGTCGACGATTTGATCGTCACTCGATTCAAGCCGTCTGAAGATAAAGCAGGATAAGAAGATGAAAAACGGATACCAAGATTTCTTCAAAGAAGCCCAGCGAGCAAAGGGCGTGAGCTCTGGCAAGAGCGCCAAGCCAAAATTTGAACTCAAAGAGCGACCACGCGCGAAGGCGACATCGAATCTTAGTCCTGAAGACCACATGCGTGCAGTACTTGCGGCCCGAGCTAAAGAGCGCAAAACAAAGGCGATCGGCAAGAAACGCGAAATGCCGGTTTTCCCAGTGATCTGTATGGCTGTCGCTATCATTTCATGCGCGGTGGGCTACCTTCGTCCGGATCTCGCTGATGCCATCATCGGCAAAGTAGAGATCGGTGCTTTCGGAAATGCGGAAGCTGCAGAACCGAAAAAAGAGACGCCAGCGGCGGCAAAAGTTGCCGATGCGAAAGTCGAAGCAGCGGCAACAACTGCCGCGACCTCGACCGTTGCCGCGAAAGAAGAAGTTCCGAATTTCAAGAATTGGTCTCCTGAAGAACTCAGCTTTTTCAATAAGTTGAACGATCGAAAGAAAGAGCTCGACCTTCGCGAATCAGAACTGTCGCGCATGGAAGAGGAATTGCAACGCCAGAAGGCGGAGCTGGATGAAAAGATCAAGCAGCTCGAGTCGATGCGTACCGAGATTTCGAAAACGCTGAAGACACGAGTAGCGACAGATCAAGTGAAGGTGGACAAGCTTGTGGACTTCTACTCGAACATGAAGCCACAGCAAGCCGCGAAGGTGATCGAGACATTGAACGAGGATTTGGCGATCGAAGTTCTGGACAAGATGAAGAAAAAGAACGCCGCCGAAATTCTCAACATGATGGACTCGAAGAAAGCGCGACGTCTCTCAGAACTACTCACCGGTTACCAGCGCAGTCCAGCGATGGCGGCGCAAGCAGCTGATGGGACTTCTGAAAAGAACCCGGATGATGAACCAGCAGTGGAAGAGCAGAATTAAGGGGGACCGGTTTTGATCAAAGGCTTAGGAGCGAACATTTCACCAACGCCGGCGAATGAGGTTTTTCGTAAGGAAAACCTCAGCAGTGCTAAAGGCACTGCGAAAGCTAAGAGCGTAGCGGGAGAAGGGTCAGACTTTGCTGATCAGCTTCTCGGTGGAAGTTCGAAAGAACTGAAGGGTCGAGATTCGACTTCTCTTCAGAATCGCAACGAGCGTACCTCGGAGTCGAAACAGTCTCCGAAGAATCCTGGCCGCGAAGTGAGTACAACAGCCACTCGCGAAGGTACACGCTCGATTGAGCGCGAAACTGAAGACGATCAGAAGGTGCGCGCTAAAGAGCGTCGCCCATCAGATCTCGATCTCTACGAACAACAACCACTACAACCGATGGCGCAGCAAGCTCCGGTTCCGTCTTTCGAAGATGCCTACATCGTCGAAACAGAAGGATCGGAATTGACTGAGGCGCCTGCTGAAGTGTCTGCAGCGAGCGTATCTGAAAAGGGTGCGGCTGCAAACGCGATGCGCGGAGCGACTCTCCGTGGCCAAGATGTTCGTCTTCCTGACTTCTATTCGAAGGCAGCGTTGATGGACGGCGCGGCGGCAGCAGGCCCAATTCGAACAACCTCGGTGATCGAAGGCGGACGTTCAGCGGATGTGATGGTTGCTCTGCAAAAAGAAGAACAGGTTTCACGCCAAGTGGCGATGAAGGACTTCTTGCAGACAATGCAGACTGAACTTGGTGTTCCTCCAGAGAAAGTGATGCAATCGTTCGCTTCACTCAGTGATGCGACATTGCAGAGCGCTCCGGAGAGATCCGTTCAATCTTTCGTTGAAAATCTTCAACTCGATCCGAACCAAACGACCCGCGCCGAATCACTCTATAAAGATCTCATCGATAAGACCGGTAATTCTATCTTGAGCGAAAAGCTCGTTGGGATGGAAGAAGGAGTGAACTTTGAGGTTTTGAGTCCACGCGATGTTCGTAAGCAGGAACTCGATTCGACGTTGAACAGTATGAACAATACGTTCTTCCGAAAAGAGAACCTCGGCGATCCGTTGAAGGCTCAAAAAGCTGCGGACTCAATGGATGCGCAAATCGCTCAGCTGATGCAAGAAGGGCGTGCGCAGAAACCGCAAGAAAACTCACCGGACGGAGCATTGATGCTCGACGAGCCGTCTTTTGACGACTCTCTCGAGACGGATGAATTCTCGGACGATTCACTGGATGCGGGCTTTGAAGAAAGCTCTATCAGTGGAATGAGTTTTGATGGCGGACCAGTTTCGGCAGAAACACTCGAAGGTAAGAACTCGAACTCGTCTGGTCACGGATCAAACTCGAATTCTCATCAAGGAGCTTCGAAGACTCCGGATGTGAACGCAATCGCTCCATCGATCGCCAACGAAATAAAGGCGGCGGATGAAGCGTCTGTGGATTCGAACGGTGAAGTCGATCTTTCTGTGAGTGGCAGCGGTCAAAACGCCGCGCCGATCGCAGGAATGGCGACGACAAACTCAGCATCGGCGGCGGTTCCGGCAGGAGCAGCGGCAGAGATGATGATGGGTCGTCAGCCGACGGCTGAAGACGAGCAACTCAACGTTCGCGAACTCATTCGTCAGGCACAAGTCGTCTTGAAACGCGGTGGTGGCGAAATGAAGATGGAAATGTCGCCTGAAGGTATGGGCCAGGTTCATCTTCGCGTTGCCGTAGAAAATGGAAACGTTAACGTCCAGATGTTAACCGACAACGAGGCGGCGAAGCATCTCATTGAAAAGGGACTCGGCGATCTGAAGGCAAGCTTGGCTTCGCATCAATTGCAGGTCGATAACATGCGCGTTGATGTCGGATCCGACATCCAAAAGCACATGGACCAGCAAGCGAGCCAAGAACAAGCTCGCCAGCAGGCTCGTCAGTTCGCTCAAGACTTCATGGGCTCTTTCCGCGATGAGCGTCAATCGTTCCGCGACGGATTGGTCGACCAGGGAATGGCGATGAGATCATACAAGCGTCCGCAACGTGAAGTGAGCATGGGACCGCAACGAGCATCGGCAGGCGCTTCGAGCCGACGATTGAATGTAGTAGCGTAAGGAAAGATCGATGGCAGTAATGAACGTCAAACGTGGAACGCAGACTTTCTCGAAGGCCGAACAGCCGACGAGCGTGAAGTCAGAAGGTGGCAGCGGCGGCAGTGTCGGCGCTAGCGCCTTTGCTGAAGGCGGCAATATCAACGCCGCTGGTGACTTCAAGAAAGCGTTTGGCGACAAGGATCTCGGCGCTGTTTTGAACAGTGTTGCCGATCCGAACTGGGTCGATCCTTCGAAGAAAGTGCGGGCCGTTGGTAACAACGAACTCGGTAAAGACGCGTTCTTGAAACTGATGCTTGCGCAAATGAAGCACCAAGATCCGACGAACCCGATGCAGTCTCATGAAATGGCTGCGCAGCTTGCGCAGTTCACTTCACTCGAACAGTTGAACAACATCAACACGACACTCGAGGGAATGCGCGACGGCCAAGCTCCGAACACGAACTTCCAAGCATTGGCATTCATCGGCAAGAAGGTCAGCGGTGACTCTTCGAAACTCACGCGGGCAGCGGGAGACACGAAACACGGTTTCAACTTCGATTTGATGAACGATGCTGCAAAGACGTCGGTGACAATCAAAGATGCTGCTGGAAACGTCGTTCGCAAAATGGATCTTCCGAATCTCAAGAAGGGTCCAAATGCGATCGAGTGGAACGGACTCGACGAAGCTGGATTGCCTGCACGCGCTGGCGAGTACAAATTCGTCGTCGAGGCGAGTGGTTCGAACGGCCAGAAGATTTTCGCGAAGACATCGTTCGAAGGTCGTATCACAGGCCTTAATTACGGAAAAGATGGACCGGTCTTGATGGTCGGCGATCAAACGATCAGAATGAGTGATGTGAAGAAGATCGAAGATGCGGGGCCGGAAACGGCAGCTGCGCCTGCGGTCCCTCTTTCTGCAGGACAGAGAGTGAATCCACTCGCAGCGCAACCGGCGCCCGTAAAGCCCGGAGCGAAGACGATGGTGAAGCCACAGGAGAAGACCTTGAATTCTCCGGCGCAGCAGAAAGTCGAAGCACAGAAAGCTGAAATGGCGGCAGAGGAAATTCCTCCGGCGCCAGAAGAAGACACAGCGGCATACGGAAATATCGACGATATCCCGATGTCGAGTGAACTGAAGAACAGAGTTGCAGAAGGAAAGACGTAAGCGAAATGGCTCTTGATAAATTGACCGGCGGTGCAGCCGGACTCAGCACGATCAAACCAGTCGATGGCTCAAATAAGCCAGCGAACGGTATGGGTGCAGGCGCAGAAAGCGCAGAGTTCCGACGCACGTTGGATCAAGTTGCTCAAGGTCTCGGTACTAAACCTTCGACGGGCGCACAGGCGATCGGCCAAATCGGTCAAGCGCAGGGTGCGGCGGCAGCAGGAGCTTTGAAGTTCTCGAACCATGCGATCGAACGCATGCACTCGAGAGGCATCAGCTTCGCGCCGGATCAAATGAAGAGTATCGAATCCGCGATCCAAAAGGCCGCGGCAAAAGGTTCGAAAGATACACTCGTGCTCGCAGGCGATAACGCCTTGATCGTGAGTGTGAAAAACAAAACGGTCGTCACGGTCATGGACCGCGCCGGCATGAAAGACAACGTCTTCACTAACATCGACTCCACCGTCGTTGTGTGAGGAAGAAAGAGAGAGTGAGCAAGGGCCGTAAAGAGTTGGCCGAAGCTGATCGAGATACAGTACTGATCCAAAGAACATGATGTTCGCGGATTAAAAAACTAAAGAGCTGGTCACCAGAATTTGACTAATACTGGTGGAGCTCTCCAGCACTGCCGATTGATTGACGCAGTGTTTTTCCAGGAGGGATTTCTAATGGGCGTACTTTCATCACTCTATACGGGCGTATCGGGTCTCCAAGCACAAGGTGAAGCACTCGGGGTCGTCGGCGATAACATCGCTAACGCCAACACCACTGGTTACAAAGCCAGCCGTGCAGAATTTCAAGATATCATCTCTAAATCTCTGAAAGGGATCCTCGGCGGTAACCAAATCGGCCGCGGTGTGAAGATCGGTGCAGTAAACCCGATTCTCACTCAAGGTAACGTCGACGCGACTGAAAAGGCGACTGACCTTGCGATCTCTGGTGACGGTTACTTCACGCTTCGCGGTAACGACGGTGAGTCGTTCACACGTGACGGTTCATTCCACTTCGACAAAGACGGATACCTTGTTACGAACGATAACCAACGCGTTCAAGGTTTCGAAGCGAATGAAAAAGGCGCGATCGTCAACAAGCTCGGTGACATCAAATTCCCACGCGCGTTGATCCCAGCAAAAGGCACTAACGAGATCAAATTGGATCTCAACCTCGATTCACGAGTTGAAGCCGGAAAAGCATTCGATCCAAAAGATCCGTATGCATCTTCGCACTACTCAACAGGCGTCGAAGTTTTCGACTCTCAAGGTAACAAACACTTGATGACGATGTTCTTCAACAAATCAGCGGATCGCCAGTGGGACGTTCGCGGTATGGTTGACGGAAAAGAAGTCACGGGCGGTAAGCCAGGTGAATGGTCTGAAGTCATGGCTGGTAAGGTTACATTCACTGTCGACGGGAAACTCGACACTGAGACGATCTCGAAGCAGGCATTCAACTTCGCTGGCGGAGCTCTCCAGAACCAACAGATCAAGATCGACTTCGGTGATTCGATCACGACGGATAAAGGCAAAGGCATCTCTGGAACGAAACAGTACGGAAAAGACTCTGACCTCATCTCTTGGAAACAAGATGGTGCGGCTGCAGGTACGATCACGAACATGTCGTTCAACGATGAAGGTGTCTTGACGGCACTCTACTCGAACGGTCAGGCACAAGATTTGGGTCAGATCGCTCTTGCGAAGTTCGAAAACCCTGAGTCGCTGTACAAAGTCGGTAGCAACCGAATGAAGGAAGCTCGTGATTCGGGAACACCTTCGATCGGTAAGTCGGGTCAAGCAGGTCGCGGTAAGCTCTTCGTTAAATCCCTCGAACGTTCAACGGTCGATCTCGCGATGGAATTCGTGAGCCTGATCCAGAACCAGAGAGGTTTCCAAGCGAACGCGAAGACGATCACTACGACCGACGAGTTGCTCGGCGAAGTTATCAATCTCAAGCGATAATCTTAGGTAACTAAGTAGGCGGGTTTAAACCCGCCTCGTATTCAAAATATAATTCTAAGGAGCGGTGCTGACCCGCTCGTCGGATAACCGATGAGTCGTAGGCGCGCCAAACAGAACACGATGGGAATTCGTCACTCCCGCGCATGGAGACCTACGCCGGTCATCATGCACAGTGTTCGCGCGACTTCCGCCGCTCCACCTCCTTTCGGAGGTTTACTGGCAGATTCCGTCGAGGCGGTCGTAAAACTTTTTGGCCCAGACGCCGTGATCTCGGTACATGAAATCGATGTGCCCACCACCTGGGATACTCCAGAAATCTTTTGGTTCTGGTGCGATTTCAAGAAGCCGCTGTCCTTGCTTGTAAGAGACGATGCGATCGTCAGTTCCATGAACGAACAGCAGTGGAATCCCCTTTAGTCTTTCGATGCCATTCTTCGGCGCATATTCATCACTCATCACCAACCATCCGACAGGCTGAAAAAGCCAAGTCAGCCAATGGCTCGCAAGCGTGGATCTCGCAGCAGAGCGATAGGATGGGAAACTCGAGTCGATGATGACCGAAGCTGGCTCAACCTCGCCACGCAAATCAGCCAATGCCTGCAGAGCAATTGCACCGCCGAGGCTTTGCCCGAACACGATGATTTTACGATCTGGAAACTTCGCTTGAACGTATCTGAGTGCGGCTCGACCATCTTTTGCAATTCCAGTCGCATTCGGCGTTCCTTCGGAACGTCCGTAGCCTCGATAGTCGAACGAGAAAAAGTCATAGCCGCGCGGAAGTCCATTGTAGAGCGAAAAAAAATGGCTCGAAAGATTCTGAGCATTGCCGTGATATTGAAGAATCACACATTTCTTGCGAGTGCTCTGGGCTGACTCAAAGTACCAGCCATGAAGTCGAGTGCCGTCCTCAGACGCGAAGAATTCATCGCTTGGTTTGATCGGCATTTTCTCGCGGTCAACATACTCGATCTTTGTGGGCTGATAAAAGAGCGAAGTGCAGCCTGTCGCAGTAGAAAGAGTCGCAAGTAAAAATAGGAATCGAAAAAGCATTTTCATCAGTAGTAGTGCGCCGCTGAGAGAGTGAATTCGCGTGCAAAACGACCGTGCTCAAGACCGAGTTCAAAAGACCAAGCAAATGGATCGAAGAATGTCGGATTCGGCTTCGGAACAGAGGGAAGGTTCAGGCGAAGTCGTGAACTCAAGATCCTGTCATCGAAAATCGGAGGGTTGATTGAGCGCCGATACTTCGCTTCACTCAAGAGGCCGAGATACTTTCCAAGTTGAAGTTTCAGCCCAAGCGTCGGTCCAAACAAACTCACCAGGCGCGCGTCGGTGAATTCTGGCGAAGCGGAACTTTCGCCTTCAGCGAGAAGATAGATGATCGAGCGATCGAGTCCGAAGAGATGCGCGGTTCCACCAAATCCGCCTTTGAACATTCCAGCGAGGCATTGGTCGCAGCGCGGATCTTGAACTCGATCAGCGCCGAGCCAAACACGCCATGAGAGCTTCCGCGAATAGAAATCCAGCGGCTGAAGGGCTTCGACGCCGAAGAAGGCGAAGTTTTCGAGTCTGAGGGCTTTCTCATCAGTCCAATATCGGAATCCGAAACTGAACATTTCGATTTCAGCATTTTCAGGAAGGCCCTCTTGAGGATCGAGTAAGTCGTGAAGGGCGAATCGCTGAACGATCTGAATCGCATCGCCATGTTTATCGTTTCGAACGAATGACCCCATCGCTCGAGCAGAGCCATGACTTCGGCTTGGGTCTTTATCTATTGGTGTAATGATTTTCAAAGGCTCCGTTGTCGGAAGCTGGCTTCTTCGCAAGAGCAAATCCTGCTTCAAAGCAACAATTGAAGATTCCTTGCCGAGCAGCTCGTGTGCGTTGTGAAGATCGATGTAATCCATGTATGTATCGAGCACCTGAGCCTTCGATACAGAATTAGAGTCTTCAGAAGTCCACTCAGCAATGGGTTTGCCTTCAATCAACTCTCTCAATGAATGCTCTTGGTGAGAGTCGAGCTGTGCTAACCGTGCATGAAACTGCGTGTGAATCGATGGACGGAAATGTGTGGCACTGACGATCCCGCTCGCGAACACAGCCTTTAACGTATCGGCCGGAATGACCCAGTAAGGAACTCCGTCTGCGAGATTCAAGCGAGGAGCCGCGGCATCGAGCAGGGTCAACATGTGATACGAGCAATTTTCAGTCAGATAAAAATAGTCGAAGTGAGTCGTTGATAGTTCCCATAAGTGGGCAATTAAGCGTTTCACTTCATCATCGGTCAGTGCGAGATCGTATTCCCAAAGATCGCGCGATTCGAAATCGCCGTACTCGCGAACTTTATAGAAATAGGGAACTGCGGTGAATACACCATCGAACATTCCACTCAATCCATAAATCGAATAGAGCACAGGGTTCGACGTCGTCGGAATGGCTGCGTAGTTGACTCCCGAATCGAGGAGCTGGTGATGTTCGCTTCCGTCGGCGCCATTGCTTTTGTTGATCCGTAAGAGCGAGTGCCCAAACGCTGAAGATGGTTTGGCGACATAGTACGAAGAGAACACGAGTGTTACAGATTTGGCGGCTGTCTTTGTACGAAAGGTTTCGTATTCAGGACAAGACGCTGGTCGCTCTTGGAAACCCAGTACGTGTTGCAGCCATTCATATCGCGCCGGAAATTGGCAGCGCACACTCTGTGCGACGATCCCTTTCGCCAGCTGCCGTTTTCGATCATCGAAGAATCCCGCTAGGGTCGCTTCAAGTTCGGCCTGTGGATTTGTACGTCCGTCTTTTGCGACAAAGAAATTGGCGCCGTCTGCTTCGCTGGTCCAACCACCGAAAGATCCTCGTTTGTAATGAACGAGGCGAATCCACTCAGGTTTCTCCCAAAGACGAAGAGCGCGTGCTGATTGAATAAGGGTGTCAGGCGAAGACGGCGTCGATGGAGCGACGGGTGCGGCCACAGCTGCGGTGGTAAGGGCGAGAGTAAAAAAAATGGCCGACACACTTTGCATGTGTCGGCCATTGTGTCATCGGAGTTGGTTCAACTCAAGTTCAACCGCGGTTTTGGCAAGTGTTTGCCAAAGCCGGTGTTGAATTCACAGTGCCGCGGATCGAGCGCGAAATCGCGATCGAATTGCCACGATGAGTAGAGAAGATCGTCTCGTAGTTCGCCTTCATTGCTGCTGCGAACGTCGGCGCATCTGAGCAACCCATAACGTTGGCAAGGGAAGCGAGCGTTTCGCCTTGTCCGCGTGCTGCTTCGTTAGCGAGTGCGATCTGGTTTGTTTCGATGAACATGACCGCCGCAGTGTCTTGACCTTGCTCGCAGTCAGAAGTTCCAGAGCTGATACCGAACGTTTGAGTACCGCTCGAACCGTTTGTTGTCGCTGCAAGAACCTGGTTGTCTTTCTTGAAGACTTGGTAACCAAGACCGCAACCAGCGGGGCCGAGTGATGCCGCGAATGCAGAAGATCCGAAAACCGCGATCAGAGCGATAAGTGTCATTTGAAGTTTCATGGTGTGCTCCTGCATTAGCCGTTGATGTTACAAGAAGCTTTCAGAGCTTCGTTGGTTTCGATTGTAGAGAGAATATTGCGAGTCGCAGTCATCGAATCGTTTTCAGACGAGAAGACCGTTTGGAAATTGTCTTGAAGACCTTTTCCGAACATTGAAGCGTCCGAGCAACCCAAGATATAAGCGAGACCGGCAACAGTTTCGCCTTGTCCACGTGCTGCTTCTTTCGCGAGGACTTCACGATTCACTTCGATGAAGACAGCCGCTTGATGAGCCGACGATGGAATGTCGCAGTTCGACGTTCCGCTTGTGATACCGAAAGTTTGGTTTCCGCCCAAACCGTTCGATGTCGCCGCAATGATCTGGATCATCCCTTGTTTTGGTCCAAAGATGATCGAACCAAGGCCGCAACCTGCAACGCCGTAACCTTGGCCAGAGAACTCGTCATGCAACGATTTGCGATGAGTGGGTTCTGCAGGTGCTGGTTCAGCTGCTACCGGAGCAGTGACTGCGGGTTGTGCCGTGGCAGATTTCTTTTTCTTCTTAGTTTGTGCAGAGCCGGCTGATGGCGCGATGAATGCCGCGATCGCCAGAGCTAAAACGAGATGCTTCATGCTGGTCCTTCCAATGGAGTTGATTAGAAAAGGGTACGGAGAGGATTGATTTAGGTCAAGGATAGCCAGGGTCAGTCGAGAGCTCGCTGATCGTCGAGTGAGTGTCGAAATTTTGTACAAACGGGGAGTTGCTACAAGAGTCGTCTTCATCTCTTTCGGTGGATTTTGATCAGTGGCAAGATCCGCCTGGACACTGATGTCATGGGATGCCTGGATGAGAGCGCTGATCATTTTAATCTTTGTGGCCCTGCTTCCAGCCGTTGGTTTTTCCAGCGATGCGGATACCGTGGCTCGTCATGAACGTCTTGTTGAGACCGACCTCTACCGTTTGCGCACTGAGCTGATCAAGAATCGATCGGCTGGCGGCATTGCTAGACTCAATCGCCGTGAAATCCGTGATCTCGAACTTCTGACGATTCCCGCGCGCAATGTAAAGCGAGTTCGATCGGTCGACCCCAAAAGTGCTCAAAGTATGCTTGCAAGCATCGAGCTTCATCCCGTCGTCTCACACTATGCGCTTTCTAAGTACAACACGAAAGCCAGTGGAATCGGCTTTTGTTTCGGGCGCGCGACCTACGCGCATCTCATGGCACTCGATATGGGTGTTCAAAAAGAAGCGATCAAAAAAGCATTCGTGGTTGGTCCGATGAAGGCTGGCGATACGACGTGGGGCTTTCACGTCGCTACTCTCATCAAAAGTGGCGATGATTGGCTGGCCATCGACTCGGTTCCGGGAACAACACCATTAAAGCTGCAAGACTGGTTTGCGTACTTCAAAAAACAAAGTGTCGATCGCAAGCTCATGCTATTCATTACGGAACCTGAGAAGTTCACCCCAGGGCCCCAGAGTTATACTCAGATTCAAATGGGGCTAAACCTGTCTCGCGAACAAGATTGGTACTCAGGCTACTTTCAGGATTTGATGAAATGGTTTGCTGATCGACCGAATTACACTGAAGTCGGACTAGCGACCCCAGAAGACTTCAAACAACGTCTGACGACGAAACCGTACGACCCAATCACACTGCAAAAAGTGAAACGGCAACTAGCTGCCAGCTGCCGAACGGTGCTTACGGGCCGCCAAGATACGAGTCGATGACTCGTTGATCGTCCAAGAGCTGTTGGCCAGTGCCTGACAGAGTGATCTTGCCGGTCTCGACGACGTAAGCGCGATCTGAGACCTTCAAGGCCATGCGGGCGTTCTGCTCGACGAGCAAGATCGTCATGCCTTCTTTGTTCAGCTTCTTAACGATTTCGAAAATCTGCGCAACGATCAACGGTGCAAGACCCAACGATGGTTCGTCGAGCATCAACAAACGCGGCTTCGACATCAGAGCGCGGCACATTGCCAGCATCTGTTGTTCTCCGCCAGAAAGAGTTCCAGCCTTTTGCTGGATGCGTTCTTTCAGCCGAGGAAAGAGTTCGAACGAATGCTCGAGATCTTTTTGGATTCCAGCACGATCTTTACGGATGTAGGCGCCCATTTCGAGGTTTTCCATGACCGTGAGGTTCGGGAAAACACCGCGACCTTCTGGAGAGTGCGCAAGCCCGCGAGCGACAATCGCATGAGCAGGTTCGCCAGCCACTGACTTGCCGTCAAAAACCACCGAGCCGGTAAATGGAACGATCGAAGAGATCGCACGGAGTGTCGTCGTTTTACCGGCGCCATTGGCGCCGATCAAAGAAACGGTTTCGCCTTTGTTCACATTGAACGTCACGCCTTTCAAAGCGTGAATGCCACCGTAGCGAACGTTGAGGTCTTTGACGTCGAGAAGTGTATTAGCCACGGTCGACTCCTTGGTCGAAGTCGGCACCCAAGTACGCCGCAATGACCTTTGGGTCTTTGCGGACATGCTCTGGATTGCCTTGAGAGATCGTCACGCCGTGATCGAGAACGAGAATGCGCTCACAGATACCCATCACGAGCTTCATATCGTGTTCGATCAAGAGAACCGTAAGGCCAAAATCCTTGCGGATCTTCGCGATCGTCTCCATCAGGCTTTCGGTTTCTTTGTGGTTCATGCCGGCAGCAGGCTCATCGAGGAAGAGCATCTTCGGCTCTGTTGCGAGAGCGCGAATGATCTCGAGCTTGCGTTGCTCACCATAGGGGAGTCCACCAGCTTGATAGTCTGCTTTTTTATCGAGATTGAAGATGTGCAGAAGCTCGAGCGCTTGTTTGCGAAGGTGAGCTTCACCCCAGAAGTGCTTCGGCAAGCGAAGTACGGAATCCAGCATCGTGTATTCGGCATGTTGGTGAGCCGCGATCAAAACGTTGTCGATGACGGAAAGATCACGGAACAAGCGAATGTTCTGAAACGTACGCGAAATTCCAAGATGCGAGATCTTGAATGGCTTTAGCGGACGAATGTCGACGCCACAAAGATGAACGTCGCCCTTGGTCGGCTTGTAAACACCAGTGAGAACGTTGAAGACCGTCGTTTTACCAGCGCCGTTCGGGCCGATGAGACCAGCGAGTTCGCCCTTGCGAAGGGCGATGTTGAAAGTGTCGACGGCTTTAAGGCCGCCGAACTGCATGGTCACGTCCTTGGCTTCGAGAATGACTTCGCCTTGTGGTGAACTCATTTGCGCCTCCAGAGATCGTTGATCTCGCGGGTTCCGAAGATCCCTTGAGGTCTTGCGATCATGAACAGAATCAGAGCGAGAGAGTAAATGACCATACGAAGATCGACGCCCGTGTAGTCAGCGAGAGGTCGAAGCACGAACTCAGGCAAAAGTGTCACGACGACGGCAGCGAACACTGATCCAGTGATGCTACCCATACCGCCCAAGACGACCATGATGATCGCGTCGACACTCTTCGTGAACGCAAACGTTTGCGGAATCAAGTACTGAGCTGAGTGAGCGAAAACGGAACCAGCGATACCAGCAAAGAACGCAGCGATAACGAACGCGCGAACTTTGACCGACGTCGTGTTGATACCCATCGCCTGAGCTGCGATCTCGTCTTCGCGAACGCTCAAGAACGTGCGCCCGTGAACGCTATGAACCAGACGCCACAATACGACCAGAGTGACGATGACCCAGAAGATCGATTGAAGGTATCCGAGATAGAATGGTGTGAGGATGAAATCGCCGAGTTCGATCTGAGCCGGGCGTGGAATACCACCCAAGCCGCGAGCGCCGCCCACAGCGGGCATGTTCAGAAGCACGACGCGAATGATTTCGCCGAAGCCTAGGGTCACGATCGCGAGATAGTCACCGCGTAAGCGAAGTGACGGAAGTCCAACCACGTAACCAGCGGCAGCAGCAACGAGACCGCCAGCGATAGCAAACCAGATGAAATCGAAAAATCCAGGCTGCGTAACAACCGACGTACTCAAATAAGCCGAAACATAAGCGCCCACCGCCATGAATCCAGCGTGACCAATCGAGAACTGACCAGTGAAGCCGTTCACGAGGTTGAGGCTGACGGCGAAGATGATGTTCGCGCAAACGTAGAGAAGAACGAGTTGAACGTATTGGTTCGTGATGACTTCGAGACCTTGCCCGAGGAGTGCAAAAACCACGATCGCCAAGATTGGAAGAACCGTGGTTTGCAGAGATTTTTTTCCGAACGATTCGCTGGAGTTCGTCATCAGACTTTCTCCTGCGAAGCTTTGCCGAGAAGACCAGCCGGACGGAAGATCAAGATAAGAATCAAAAGACCGAACGCGAATGCATCACGGTAAGTCGAAGAAAGATAAGCAACGACCATTTCTTCAGAGAGTCCCATCAGAACTCCACCGAGAACGGCGCCACCGAGTGATCCGATCCCGCCGAGAACGGCAGCAACGAAGGCTTTCAGGCCGATCAAGGTTCCCATCAACGGATCGATCTTTGGGTACTTCATCCCGACGAGAACCGCGCCGACGCCCGCCAATGATGAGCCGATGATGAATGTGAACGAGATCACGCGGTCGACGTTGATGCCCATGAGCGACGCGACAACATGATTCGTGCTCACAGCGCGCATCGCTTTACCGATTTTCGTGTATTGAATCATCCACGTTAAAACGGCCGTGAAGAACAAGCTGACGCCCAAGATGGCAATGTCGAAGGTGCGAAGTTCAACAGTGCCGATCATCGCAAGAACAGAATCATCCAACACGTTCGGGAATACTTTCGGATCTGCTCCGAAAATGATTTGTCCGGAATATTGAAGAAGCAAACTCACACCGATCGCAGTGATCAAGATGTTCAGCTTCGGAGCTTTACGAAGAGGGCGGTAGGCAAATCGCTCGATCGTTACCCCGAGTACCGAACAAACAACCATGGCGAACACGAGCAAGATGATCAGTGTCGTGATGCCAGGTGAGTTGTTCAAACCTAGGTGGCGCGCTCCGTAGTAGGCGGCGAAAGCGCCGACCATGTACACCTCAGAGTGCGCGAAGTTGATGAGCTGGAGGATGCCGTACACCATCGTGTACCCAAGAGCGATGAGAGCATAAATGCTCCCAAGGCTCACTCCGTTGATGACGTGCTGGATGAATTCCTGAGTCAAGTCGGACAAGTGTTAAACCTCTTTTGGGCTTATGGTGCGATCGTAGTGACGAAACGATTTGTAGTGCCGTCGACTTTTACGACAACCGCTGGCTTCGAAGCGTTGCGGTTCGGATCCATCGAGATTTTTCCGGTAACGCCGACGAAGTCTTTTGTTTTCGCGATTTCGTCGCGGATTTCAGAAGGCTTCAAGTCTTTTGTGCGCTCCATTGCTTCGAAGAGAACGCGAGCAGCATCGTAACCAAGAGCCGCGAGGCCGTCTGGAGTTTCGCCGCTGTATTTTTC
This sequence comes from Bdellovibrionales bacterium, assembly GCA_035539835.1. Classification (GTDB taxonomy): domain Bacteria; phylum Bdellovibrionota; class Bdellovibrionia; order Bdellovibrionales; family JAMPXM01; genus DATLHP01. Next base: position 2,916 of record DATLHP010000274.1, on the reverse strand, counting down.
TTTGTAGCGTTTAATGAAGTCGACAACGACTGGATCAGTGCTTTCAGTCGTGTAGTGGTTCGAGAAGTAGTTACCGTTGATCGCTTGACCACCGATTTCGTAGAGCTTCGAAGAATCCCATCCGTCGCCGCCCATGAGTGGCGCGCTCAAACCAAGCTGTTTTGCTTGGCGTGCGATGAGGCCGACTTCTGTGTAGTAGCCGGGAACGAAAACCGCATCTGGTTTTGCGCCTTTGATTTGCGTGAGCTGAGCTTTGAAATCCATTTCGCCAGACTGGTAGCTCTGATCAGAAACGATTTCACCACCAAGTTCTTTGAACTTCGAGATGAAGTAGTCTGCAAGACCGACGCTGTAGTCAGATTTTACGTCGCGAAGGATTGCGACTCTCTTTGCTTTCAAGTTTTCACGAGCGAATTTCGCCATGACCGTTCCTTGGAACGGATCGATGAAGCAAACGCGGAAGATATAATCGCCAACTTCTGTGACTTTCGGGTTTGTCGAAGATGGGCTGATCATCGGGATCTTGTTCTGTTGCGCGATCGGAGCTGCAGCGAGTGAGCGCGAGCTTGCGACTTCACCGATGACCGCGATCACACCGTTTTGCGTGATCAAGCGAGTGACAGCAGCAGCTGCTTCTTCTGCTTTTCCTTGGTTATCGAGTGAGATCAACTTGATCTGCTTACCCTTGATACCGCCGGCTTTGTTTTTTTCTTCGAGCGCCATTTTGATGCCGTTCGAAGTCGAGATACCGAATGTCGCTTCTGAACCGGTGAATGAACCGTATTCACCGACGAGGATTTCATTCGCTGAACCAGAAGATGCTGTTGCTCCTCCGTTAGCGGCTTGGTCACTCTTGCGCGTACATCCGATTGTTGCGGCCGTCGCGATACCCGCGATCACAACAAGAGACTTTCTGATCATCTTGAAACTCCAATGAAGCATTAAAAATTGAGGTCTGTTTTATGTCTGGATCTCTGCCTAACAAGGTGCTGCTTATTGAGCAATTACGCAAGGTTAAATCGCCCGGGCGAGGCGTTTAAATCGAGAGAGAGCGAACCAGATTCACCAGTTCTTGCGGCACTTTTTTCTTCATGCCGATGACGTTGTCGAATGGCACGACGACCATCGAGCCTTGCTGAATTCCGACCATAGCGTCGCAATCGCCCTTTTTAAGCGCTTCGATGGCGGCAGAACCTAGACGACTAGCGAGAATGCGGTCAGCCGCCGTCGGCGAGCCGCCTCGTTGGATGTGGCCAAGAATGCAAACCTTCGCGTCAAAACCAGCTTTTTTTCGAATCGCCTCAGCCAGATCGTAGGCCCGGCCCGGTTTGTGGCCTTCTGCTGCAACGAGAATAGAACTTTTTTTACCGCGTGCCATTCCGCGTTTGATGCGCTCGATGGCTTGATCCACGGTGCTTGGATTTTCAGGGACGAAAACCTCTTCGGCGCCACCCGCAATGCCTACATCGATAGCAATAAATCCGGAATCCCGTCCCATCACTTCGACGATGAAGAGTCGATCGTGGCTGGCAGCCGTGTCGCGAATCCGATCGATGGCATCGAGTGCGATATTGATTGCTGTATCGAAACCAATCGTTGCGTCGGTTCCGAAAATATCGTTATCGATTGTGCCTGGAATTCCGATAACCGGGAGTTTGTGTTCTTGCCAGAGCAAGTGCGCGCCGGCGAAAGAACCGTCACCACCAATACACACCAAGGCATCGATGCCTGCCTTGCGAATGGCTTGCACAGCGTGAGTGCGGACGTCGGCTTGATGAAACTCAGCCGAGCGGCCGGTTTTCAAAATCGTTCCGCCGCGCTGAATGATATTGGCCATTGAACTCAAACCGAGATCAATGAAATCACCCGCGATCATCCCTGGGTAGCCTTGGACGATACCCTTCACAGTCAGACCGTTCTGAATTGCAGAACGGGTGACGGCGCGAATGGCAGCATTCATGCCCGGAGCGTCACCGCCGCTGGTATAAACACCAATAGTTTTTAAGTTCGAAGCATCGAAATGCTGCATGCCAGACAGGTTACCCTTAACCGGCTCATGCGCTCAAGCTAGGAGACGGCTGACCGAGAGTCTTTGTCTCTGTCTTCTGTTATTGCAGAGAGTCAGCGCTGACTCGTTTGACTTCAAAACCTTGTTTTTTGAGCAGATCCAAGAGGTTGTTGGCGCCAACAAGATGGCCTGCGCCGACGGCGATGAACGCAGGAAAGTGTTTTTGATGATGATCCATGATTCGAGGAACCCATGCGCGATTCCGTTTTTCGAGAAGCAAGAGCCTCTGACTCGCGGGTAAGCTCGATTTCATCAAATCGGCGAGTTCGGTTTCAGAGCCCCTCCGATAGGTTGCGAGTAACTGAGTCTGTACTTTTCTCGGGTCTTTGTAGTTAACGAGTGTCTCTTCGAGAACCGCTGGCGTGTACGCAGCGCGGAGTGCCGTCAAAGATGTCTGAACTGTTTCAAGTCCGTAGACATCAGTCCGCATTTTCCGTGCTTGTGTTAAGAGCGCAAGGTCGATGCTCCCAGTCGCTGAAGTCTGAACGTTGCTGGGAACATAACTTGCGACTTGCGCTGCTTTCCAAAGCGACCAGCGATTCATTGTGGCGTCATCAAACTGTAAGTAAGTGAGCGCTTTCAAAGTGCGCCATGCCGTCGGTGAAAGCAGAGACTTTAAATTTCCTTCTCGTGAAGTATCCGCTTCCTCGGCCGCTTCTTTTTGGACGAAAGCGGTCAGGGCGTCGACGTCGGCGGCATCCATGGCGTTTTCTCCGATAAATGCCTTTGCCTGATACATTTGTGTGCGAACAACGGGTGGTAGCTCTTCGATCGTCACGCCTTCGTGCATTGTTCCGAAAATATCGTTATCGATTGTGCCTGGAATTCCGATAACCGGGAGTTTGTGT
>DATLHP010000273.1:0-14103 GCA_035539835.1 Bdellovibrionales bacterium | reverse complement strand
ACCTTGCCACGGAAGAAAGACTCGATTTTGCCGTGGCGGCGGGCGGTATCACCGCTATCTTGCTTTACCTGAAAGAGCCTATTCATGGTGCCGTCGAGAAAATGCACCGGATGGAAATTCGAGCGGTGATGAACTTCGTTCTCATAGCATTCATCGTTCTCCCTCTTTTACCTGACGTCAGCTACGACTCGTTCGGAGTTTTAAATCCGAGAGAAATCTGGATGGTCGTCGTTATGATCGCTGGAATCAGCCTGGCGGGCTATGCGATTCAGCGCACAGCTGGCGAAAAATCAGGAGCGCTATGGATCGGTACTTTGGGTGGACTCGTATCTAGCACGGCGACCACTTTCACTTATTCACGACGGACTAAAACGGAATCTAGCTCGGCCTTCGTCACGATCGCGCTTCTCGTTGCATCGACCATCGCGTTCCTGAGAGTCCTGGCCGAAGTCGCAGCGATTGCTCCTGGTGAGATGTCGTCTATTGCACCGCCCCTCGGCACGATGGTCGGTGTCATGATCCTACTTTGCCTGCTTGCTTACCGCAGAAGCTATAACGGACAAGAAAAGAGTGAACTAACGGCCGAAGATCCATTTCAGTTGAAGGTCGCGATCGTCTTCGGATTCTTGTACGCAGTGATTCTTTACGCGAGCGCGTGGCTTGGAGAAAAATTCGGCACGAGTGGCCTCTACATACTCGCCGTCGTTTCAGGTTTGATCGATGTCGATGCAATTACCATCTCGACCGCACAACTCATACGAAAGGACGCTATTTCGGAAGCCAACGGCTGGCGAGTGATTTTGATAGCCGCACTTTCTAACTTGGCGTTCAAGGGAGCGATCGTCGCCACCTTCTCTCGTGGGTCAGTTCGATGGAAAATTCCCGCGTATTTCTGTGCTGCAATTGCTGCTGGTATTGCCTTCATCATCTATTGGCCAGACCACGGGTGACGTCGGCTAAGATGAGAGCTTCAAGGTTTCGATATGGGTAGCACTATTTTGAAAAGCGCGTCGCTACCTTCTGGGCCCCAGGACTGAATTATTTTTGATGAAATCGCGAGACCCAAACCAGTGGTCCAGTCGATGTCTCATTCAGAGACCATTGGGACATTGCTGTTTTTCACGGGACAAACTTTCCCGAATCAGATCGCCACTGACGAAATAACCCATAAATCAATGGCCCATCGATTGCTCAAGTCTTCTTCGACACCGCAGAAGGAGACGCATGATTCGGCATCCAATGTTCTTGAAGATTTGCATCTTGGTCGGATTGGTGATGGCGCCATCCTTTGGCTTCGCCGAACAAAAGAACTGGAACGCTCAGATGAGCGAAATGGCGAAGTCCTTAGCCAAACTTCTCCCGATCATCTTTGACGACGAGAAGTCGCTCGATGCCGAAGCGAGAAAGGTTCTAAAGGAAGAACTCAAATCGCTTCAATTAGCTTCTCAGAATATGCGATCGCAGACAGGAAAGCATGGTTCCAAAGTTCAAGATCGGATCGGCAACGATCCGGCGCTCGAATACATGGCGAAAGAATTTGGGACACAAATCGATATCGCTTCGGATAACCTAGCCAATGGCGAAGTCGATTTCGCGAGGCTAGCGTTACGTCCCGCTATTTCTTATTGCATCAGCTGCCATACAAGATCATCGCAAGGCCCTTCATTTCCGACGTCTCCGTTTCAAGACTCCATCGCGAAGTTGAAATCGACTGAGCGCATGGCTGTATACACAGCGACAAGACAATATGATTTGGCTTTGAAGGAATACGGAAACGTCCTGCGCGATGCCAAAGGTGCCCCACTCAAGATCGAAAAAGCGACACGGATGGCCCTCGCTGTCTCCGTCCGAGCCCAAGAAAATCCAAAAGATGCCCTTCGTATTCTCGATCAAGTCTCAACAGCGCCCGGACTATTGAAAAGTACAGAACGACTCATCAAAGCTTGGCGCCAAAGTGTCGCCGAGTGGATGGCGGAAAAAGAACAAGATCCGCAGGCGGCTCCTTTTGAGAGAGCAAGAAATCTGATTCGCAAAGCTGAGTCGAGCAAGCTTTATCTGGCCGATGGAGCTGGTGACATCAACTACCTGAGAGCCACGTCGATCCTCCACGACTTGCTTCGAAAAGAAACGACGGGTTTGACCCGAGCTGAGATCGAGTTTGCTCTCGGCAAGAGCTATGAAGTGATTCGGGATCTCGGTTTCTGGGATCTTCATGAAACATACTTCGAAGCATGTGTTCGCGACGCTCCTCACACTCCAATTGCAAAGCAATGTTTTGAACGGTTCGAAGAAAGCGTTGTCCTTGGCTACTCAGGTACAGCAGGCACGTTCATTCCATCGCTCGTCAGTAAAAAGATCTCAGAACTGAAAACGCTCTCTGAGATCAAAAAGAAGTAACGATGGAAACTGCTCTCGCCACTGCAGCATGCAAACACTGCGGCACTCTATTCCCACCGACAACCCAAAACGATTTGTTTTGCTGTCGTGGATGCGAAACAGTGTACGGCTTTTTGCAGGCGCAAAACCTGGGGCGGTTTTACGAACTCAAGCAAAATGAGGGCGTCTGCTCACTGCCGGCTGACGTGTCTTCAGAAGACTACGCCTTTTTCGACGATCCCATCGCGCTCAGTCGCTTTTCTTCGGACGGCATCCGCTTTCGATTTTTTCTTGAAGGATTGAATTGCACTGCTTGTCTATGGGTTCTCGAAAAACTGCCGCAGATTTGCAAAGACGTGGAACGTGTCGAAGTCAACATGGCGCGATCCACCGTTTTCATCGAGAAGACAGCTGAAGGAAGAGTGTCCGCGATCGCATCCTATCTCAACCGTTTGGGATACAAACCCCATCTGATCAAAGAGAGTGACGAGGCGACCAGCCTTCGCGCAAGCGAGCGTCGTCGCGATCTTATTCGGATCGGTGTTTCTGCCGCAGCCACTGGCAATATCATGTTGATGGCTGTCGGCCTCTATGCTGGCGCGACCTCTGAATTCGCGTTCAGCTTCCGTTGGATTTCGACCATCTTGGCAATTCCGGTTCTGACCTACGGCGCATGGCCATTTTACCGAAGTGCATGGGCTTCGTTCCGAGCGCGACGCCTCAATCTCGATATTCCCATCGTCGTCGCCATTCTTGCTGGGATCACAGCCAGTATCTGGGCGCTGGCGACGAATGCCGAATCACTTTACTTTGACTCACTTTCGATGCTGACCGTCTTGCTTCTTTCTAGCCGGTTTTTACTGCGGAGTATTCAGGACAGCCATTTAACCACCGCGAATCTCGTCGAAGATTTCCTCTTCACTTCGGTAAAACGTTTTCTGCCTGACTCGCAGTCTGAAACTGTCAGCTCCCTCTCTTTAAAGCCAGGTGATCTCATCCTTGTCTCTGGCGATATGCGTATTCCCGTCGACGGACACGTCGAACAGGGACGCGGTTTGATCGATACCTCTGTTATGACGGGAGAATCAGCAGCGTCAGAGATTTCTCCCGGCACACTCGTCGAAGCAGGCAGCCGCAATCTCGATAGTGAGTGGCTTCTGCGTGTTGATAGAGGCGCGACGCAATCACGATTTGCACAGATATTGAAAGACACTGAACGTTCGGCGATAGGGAAATCTGAAATTAGCTCTCTCGCTGATCGAGTCTCCCAATGGTTCGTTGGTTCGGTACTCGTCCTCGCCTTCTTAACCTTGGCCTATTTTGGTTTGCATGACGCTGAAGATGGAGTTTCAAGAGCTCTGACATTGGTGATCGTGACGTGCCCATGTGTTTTCGGAATGGCGATCCCGCTATCGATGACTCTGGCCGTTCGCGAAGCAGCTCATCATGGAATTGTCATTAAAGATGCGAGCGCGATCGAACGTCTTTGGAAAATTCGGAATATCTTCTTCGATAAAACTGGAACTTTAACCAAAGGCGAAATGAGCGTTCTCTCTATGAACGCGACGGATGAAACCCTACAAATTGCAGCCGCGCTCGAAGTCGGGCAAATACATCCGGTCGCGCGAGCCATCACTCAACTGCTGAGTCACCGCAAGAACCCCCTATCTGCGAAGAATGTTCGGACTTTGATCGGAGGCGGGATCAGCGGCGACGTGAACCAGCTACCTTACTCGATTCAGCCACTTGACACCGATGTACAAGCTCACTCGACTCCGGATTCAGAGCTGAACTCCGTTTATGGCTTATTTTTGCGCGATGATTTGATTGCAAGTTTTGAAATTGGAGACAGTCCGCGGGTAGAAGCTCGTATGGCGCTCGATCGCCTGCGCGCCATGGGCCCGACGCTACACCTCATTTCTGGAGATCGAGCAAAAGTCGTTGAGGCTTGTGCGAAACTGCTCGGTTTTGATCAACAAGCGTCTACGATTTATTCCCGCATGACCCCCGAGCTAAAACAAGAAACCATGCATTCTTTTGGGCGCGGCACTGCGATGGTTGGAGACGGCGCCAACGATGCCGCTGCATTGGCATCAGCAGATGTCGGAATCGCAGTCCGCGGCAGTATGGAAGTAAGCCTACGCGCGGCCGACATCTATCTGTCTCGACCGAGTCTTTTACTCATTCCATTCATTTTCGACATCGCTTTTCAAACACGGCGAGCCATTCTGCGCAATCTCGCGTTTTCAACCACTTTCAATCTTGTCGCTGGCGGACTTGCGATCGCAGGTTTAATGACGCCGCTCTGGGCGGCCGTTCTAATGCCGCTCAGCTCAGTCACTGTTCTGTTATCAGCGCTTGTCACCACGCGCGGATTTCGGAAAGCGCTGATCGTATGAATATCGTGATCTTTCTCATTCCGCTCGCACTCGCTCTCGGTGGTGGATTCGCACTTGCATTTATTATTAGCGTTTACAGACGCCAGTACGATGATCTCGATTCTCCGGCTCATAGAATTTTGTTTGACGAAGACTACGCACAATTGAAAGGCAAAGAACGTGAATAACGAGCGCTCAGCAACTCTAGAGTCATTCTCCTATGACGATGCCATCGTCAAAAAGTTTATGTTGGCCACCATCGTATGGGGCGGCGTCGCCTTTTTGTTAGGAATCATTGCAGCTCTTCAGCTTGCTGAGTGGCGAATTAACTTTGGCTTAAGTTGGCTGACCTTCGGTCGTTTGAGACCGCTGCATACAAACGCCGCCATTTTCGCTTTTGCCGGAAATGCGATTTTCGCCGGTATTTACTACTCGACACAGCGTCTGTGCAAAGCCCGAATGTTCAACGACCGCCTGAGTGCGATGCACTTCTGGGGCTGGCAGGCCATCATCGTCGCTGCAGCAATCACCTTGCCTCTCGGTATGTCTCAGGCGAAAGAGTATGCCGAACTCGAATGGCCTATTGACTTGGCGATCACGGCAATTTGGGTGGTATTTGCAATTAACTTCTTCGGAACATTGATGCGTCGGCGTGAGCGTCACATGTACGTGGCACTGTGGTTTTACATCGCGACGATCATTACAGTTGCCGTACTTCACATCGTGAACTCAATCGAAATCCCAGTGAGTTGGTTTCAAAGCTATCCCGTTTACGCTGGCGTGCAAGATGCATTGGTTCAGTGGTGGTACGGTCACAACGCCGTCGCTTTCTTTTTGACCACTCCGTTTCTTGGGCTCATGTACTACTTTGTTCCGAAAGCAGCCGGACGCCCGGTTTACAGCTATCGACTTTCGATCGTTCACTTCTGGTCTCTGGTATTCATCTATATCTGGGCAGGACCGCACCATCTCTTATACACCGCCCTTCCCGAATGGGCCCAAACACTCGGAATGGTTTTCTCGGTGATGCTTCTCGCGCCGAGCTGGGGCGGAATGATCAACGGCCTTCTCACTTTGCGTGGCTCATGGGACCGCGTGCGTAGCGAGCCCGTTCTAAAGTTCTTCGTTGCTGCTCTTACCTTTTACGGAATGGCAACCTTCGAAGGACCGCTGCTTTCAATCAAATCGGTCAGCGCTCTTGGTCACTACACAGATTGGATCATCGCTCACGTTCACGGCGGCGCCCTTGGCTGGAACGGCTTTCTCACCTTCGGCATGCTTTACTACTTGGTGCCAAAAGTTTTGAAAACCGAGCTCTACTCGAAACGCTTGGCGAATGTTCACTTTTGGATCGGCACTGTTGGCATCTTGCTCTACATCATCTCAATGTGGGCATCGGGTGTAACACAAGGTCTTATGCTACAAGCGATCGATGCCAATGGACGCTTGGTGTACCCAGACTTTGTTGAGACGGTCACTCGCATCGTGCCGCTTTATTGGGTTCGCGCCATCGGAGGTACTCTGTTCCTGGCGAGCTTTTTAGTGATGTGCTGGAATCTCTTCCGCACATGGCAGCTCGCTCCACGTAATGAGACCGTTGAAGTTTATCAAGCGCCGCGCTTGTCAAATAAAGTTCATCTTGAAGGAACATGGCACCGCCGCCTCGAAGCCTTAATGCCTACCTTCACTGTTCTTTCGCTGGTTGCGATCTTGATTGGTTCGGCGATCCAGATATTGCCAACGCTCGTTGTTCACACGTACGCGGAGTCAAATGACAAAGTCGATCCCTATACTGCACTCGAACTTGCAGGCCGCGATATTTACGTTCGCGAAGGTTGTTACACCTGTCACTCGCAAATGATTCGAACTCTTCCTTCAGAGGTTCTGCGATATGGTCCGGCCTCGCTCCCTGAAGAGTCAATGTACGATCGTCCGTTTCAATGGGGTTCAAAGCGCACAGGTCCTGACCTTGCGCGCGTCGGAGGAAGATATCCGGACCTCTGGCACTTCCGTCACATGCTCGATCCACGGTCAGTGACCCCGAATTCGATCATGCCCGCGTATCCATGGTTGTTTCAAGACGACATCGATTTCGATTCATTGCCGAAAAAACTCGAAGTTATGAATGCTCTTGGAGTGCCATACACACAAGAGCAGGTTCGATTTGCGGCCATGGATGCACACACGCAAGCAAACGAAATCGCCTCGGCGCTGGCCAAAGATACGCCGATCAAAAAACTCCAACGAAAAGAAATCGTCGCTGTGATCGCCTACCTGCAAAGGCTTGGAAAGAACCCGCGACTCTTTGAGGTGAAAAAGTGAAACAACTCATACTGACTCAGTTCCCCTGGCCATGGCTGCCGACAACGGCATTGATCATATTCTTCATTTTTTTCGTTGGCCTTTTTTTAGTGACTCACCTGCGAGCGAAAACACAGCTCTATCAACGAGCATCCCATCTCCCACTGGAAGAAGGAACACTCACTAAGGAGCCGCACAATGTCTGATCAGGACAAAACGACAGAAGTGCTCAAAGGCGACGAAGGACTTTTACTCGATCACAACTATGACGGCATCAAAGAGCTCGACTATCCATTGCCGCGCTGGTGGTTGATTTTGTTCTATGTCTCGATCGTGTTTGCAGTGGGCTACGCCGGCTACTACATGCTCGGTTTCGGCCCGACACTGACGCAAGAACTTGCCATTGATTTGCAACAGATCAGTGAAGCTCAAGCAAAGGCGCCAAAGCCGGAGAGCCAAGGTGATGAAGTCTTTGCCGTCGCACTGAAAGATCCAAAGCAAGTTCAACTCGGCCACGATAGTTTTTCTGCGAAGTGCGCCGCCTGCCATGGCGATGTCGGACAGGGGCTGATCGGCCCGAATCTCACCGATGACTATTGGTTGCACGGCAACGGTAGTCTGCAAGCCATTGCAAAAGTCGTCGCAGAAGGTGTTCCTGAAAAAGGAATGCCGGCATGGGCTGCAATTGTAAAATCTGATGAGCTCGTGCACCTCGTTGCGTTTATAAAATCGCTACGAGGCACAAACCCTCCTGCGGCCAAAGAACCGCAGGGTGAACGACAAGAGCTATAAATGAATCCATTCGAACTGCACCCAGAACGACTGGCGACAACGGACGAAGTCGGACGAAGAGTGTATCTTTATCCTGCCGACGTCCGCGGATTCTTTCGTAAGTACAGAACGATTGTGCAGTTCGTTTTGATGGCAGTTTTTTTAGCGCTACCTTGGCTGCACGTCGGCGGTAAGCAGTTTTTGCTTTTGAACATCACCGAACGCGAGTTCAATATATTCGGACTCGCTCTGCGCGCTCACAATGCCCCGCTCTTGTTCTTCGTCTTCGCAACAGGGGCCTTTGGATTATTTTTCGTAACGTCGATTTGGGGCCGTGTCTGGTGTGGCTGGGCATGTCCGCAAACAGTCTTCATCGACGGAGTCTTTCGCCGTATCGAACGATGGATCGAAGGCAGCGCACTGGATCGTCGACGACTCGATGCCAGTCCTTGGAGCACGAACAAACTCGCAAGGAAAACCCTGAAATGGGTTCTGTTCACACTCGCTAGCCTAGTCATAACCCATAGTTTTCTAGGGTACTTCGTTGGCACTGATCGGCTGGCGAAGATGGTGACGTCCTCACCTCTCGAAAACTGGAGCAGTTTCTTATTCATGTTTGTGGCGACCGCGATTGTTCTTTTTGATTTTGCATGGTTCCGCGAACAATTTTGCATCATTGCTTGCCCATACGGCCGATTTCAATCTGTGCTGATGGATAGCCACTCGACCGTGGTCGCCTATGATGAAAAGCGCGGCGAGCCGCGCGCGACAACTGAGGCGAAAACTTTAGCAAAACTTCACGGCCAAACATTGGGCGATTGCGTGAACTGCTATCGCTGCGTTCAAGTATGCCCCGTCGGAATCGATATTCGTCGTGGCGTGCAGATGGAGTGCATCGCATGCACAGGCTGCATTGATGCATGTGACGAAGTGATGACCAAACAAGGAAAACCAACCGGGCTGATTCGCTACGATTCCTTGCGAGGCTTGAGAGGTGGTCGTCGCAAGATTGTACGCTGGAGAAGCGGCTTGTATTTCTTGGTGGCAGCGATCTCAGCGATCAGTCTTATTGTTCTACTCAACCGAAGCCAGAAACTCGATGTCGTCGTTTTGCGCGCGAAAGACACGCCCTACACTGTCGCCGGTATCCAAGGGCAAGAATCGCAAATCCACAACCATCTAAAGCTTGAGTTGAGCAACCAGACCGGCGCGGACCGTGAGCTTCGATTTGCTGTTCTCCCCGATGTTGCTGGCGTGCAACTTATTGCGGCCAATCCATCACTACGAATCGCGGAAGGTGAACTGAAGCGAGTCGACATATTCTTGAGATTTCCGGCAACAGTCTTGGTGAATGGAGCAAAAAAAATTCGCATCGCTGTTCAGAGCATGGCGTCCAATGGTTCGATCGAAAGTATCGAGAAGGAAGTGACTCTTGTCGGCCCTATTCAATGAGTTTCAATGGCTCGTTCCATTTTCTGTTTTCATCGCAGGGTTCATCGGTAGTCCCCATTGCTTAGCGATGTGCGGCCCGTTGGCGCTCACGATCGGACGCGACCGCCAGTCCGCCTTCCTCTATCAGCTCGGACGCTTGCTCTCCTACACCACAGCCGGTATTGTCGCTGGCACTGTAGGGAACCAATTGCTGGACTCAAATTCAGTGTGGCTTTCGAGTATTGCTGTCTTTCTTCTCGCAGGCTCATTGATTCTTTTGGCAATGTCCTATTCATCGTCGTTGCGGCAGAGTCTGCACTTTCACCTACCTCCAGCTTTCAATCGGTTTTTCAGCCGACCTTGGTTACTCTTACAGGCATCAAAACCTTCACGGGCGATTCTGGCACTTGGCGCTGGGGGGCTGACTGTTCTTCTTCCATGCGCACACCTATATGCGTTTTTGGTGGGGGCGGCGCTCACGAATTCGGCACTCAACGGTGCGATTTTCATGGCCGTCTTTTGGCTGAGCACCATTCCAGCTTTGGGCCTGGCCCCAGCGCTCATGCAGAGATTTCTTAAGAATGATCGTCAGCGCTGGGCGAGCTCGCTTCTATTGCTTGCTGCTCTCATTAGTCTTTTTAGTTTCGCGGCTCGTCTAAACGACGCGCGAGCTTCGCAAGCGCCTGTTGCCACAAAAGACTCGACGCCGCACTGCCATTGAATCCTTGCCGAGCATAGATGCTGCAATTCAAAGTATAAGACGGATACGAAAGCATCCAAATCGTATACATTCGCTTTAGTGTTAGGCTTATGGGCCATATTGACCCGGGTTTCGTTTGACCCGAGACATTTTGACCGAAGGATTTCGAATGAGAGACCACCACGTTCTTGTGATTGATGACGACAGTGAAATGCGTTCGATGGTAGCCGACTTTCTACTCTCAGAAGGTCACAAGGTCAGTACAGAATCTCTGGCAAGTGGAGCGTTAGCAAAGTTTAAGTCAGGTGAATTCGCCACCGATGGATCAGAACGAAGCATCGATTTAATCGTCACCGATTTGAACATGCCCGAGATGACCGGAATCGAATTCACTAAACAGTTTCGCCAACTCGAATCTCATATTCCGATTATTTTGGTAACGGCGTTCGGCTCCATTGAGACTGCGATCGCGGCCATCCGAGAAGGCGCATTCGACTATACAACCAAACCGTTTAAACTCAGTGAATTTATCGTCACAGTGGCAAGAGCCCTGCGCTTTCGCGATCTCTATTTGGATAACACCCGACTAAAAGAAGAAATCGGGCGCAGTCATTCGTTTGCCAAGATCATCGGAAAATCACCGGGAATGCATGAAGTCTTTGATCTGATCAAACGAGTGGCACCGGCGACAGCAAACGTTTTGATTTCAGGAGAAAGCGGAACCGGGAAAGAACGAGTCGCAAGAGCGATTCACGATCAAGGGCCGAGAAAAAATAGAAACTTCGTCGCAATCAATTGTACGGCAATTCCAGAAGCGTTGCTCGAAAGCGAGCTATTCGGTCATGCGAAAGGTTCGTTCACGGGGGCAATTGGCAAGAAGCGCGGACTATTCGAAGAAGCCGATGGCGGAACGATCTTCTTGGATGAAATTGGCGATATGAATTTATCTCTCCAGAGTAAACTTCTTCGCGTCATTCAAGAGAGAAAGATTAGAGCTGTGGGCGACAACGTCGATCGCGAAGTCGACGTTCGCATCATTGCTGCGACCCATAAGGATCTCAAGCAAGCAATTCGCAATGGCGGATTTCGTGAAGACCTTTATTACCGGCTTTCGGTTATTCCGGTCGTCATTCCCCCACTTCGCCATCGTCGTGAGGACATTCCTCTGCTTGCCGATCATTTCTTAAAAAAATATGCCGCCGCAAATGGAGCCCGGGTAAAAGGTTTTACTCCTGAAGCGATGTCAACGCTCGCGTCACTTCCGTGGGAAGGAAATGTTCGGGAACTCGAGAACGTAATCGAGAGAGCTGTCGTTCTCGCTAGAGGTGACCAGATCGATACGAAAGACCTTCCGACGGCAGCACAAGGTGATATCGAATCATTTTTCGCATCGGCGCAGACGGGCACGCTTCCAACCCTCGATGAGATCGAAAAGCGCTACATGCGTTTCATTTTGGATAAGACCGGTGGAAAGAAAGAGAAAGCCGCCCAAATTCTTGGTGTGAACCGTAGAACGCTCTACCGAAAGGAGCGCGAGTACGGCTTTGTCGATGCGGACACAATCGAAGACGCTGAGTCTTCTGCCGAAGAATGACTGTTGGCATGCACGGTGCACTTGCAAGTCTTCACGAACCGCAAAGAGCGGAATCAAGGAGACTGAATGCCAACGTTTCTCGCACATTTACGAGCAGAAATTGAAATTTCCGAATCAGGTCTTCTACATCTTGAGGCTTGCCGTTCCGACCTCATTTCGGCGGGCAAAGCATGCGCGGGCGATTTGCGCCTGACACTCTACGGATTGAGGCTCATCTTTCTTCAAAGTTACTTAGTCAAAGTAACGACCTTGCTCTTACCCGCTTTGAAAGCCTCTCACGTCTTTCAATCGGTAACGAGCAATCACGAAACGATGATGCGAAAATTCGCCAAACTGCTGATGGAAGTTGACTCAGCGAATATGGAACTCAATGCCGAAGCTTTGACTTGGCATATGAGCGAACTCTTACACAGCGTCCGCAGCCTCATTGATTACGAGAAAAATGTCGTCTTTCCTCTGGCCAAGGAAACACTCGATGATGCTGAACAAGAACGCCTCTACTCCCTTGCTATTGAAATGGACAAGGCACATGCGTTCGAGCGGATTCAAGGAAAACAAATCCTATTAAATCCAGTGCTCGCGCGAGCCTAACCAAACGAATTGTCTCATCCGCAATATATCCACGAGCCATATTGACCCAACCCTCACATCGCTATGGCCTCAAACGGCGACAGAATCGGCATGACGGTTGCTTTATAGACTTGAAGTGACTCAAACCATGGAGACTCAGAATGAAAGCTATCCCGACCATCGCGAAATATATGACAACAGCACCTCACACCATCGGTGCGGATCAAACTCTCGCCAAAGCCGAGAAATTTATGTCTAAGTATCACATCCGGCATCTTCCGGTTTTGGATGGCGGGGAGCTGGTGGGAATTTTGTCCGATCGTGACGTAAAACTCGTTGAGAGTTTCAACGACGTGGATCCGGAAAAAGTTTCGGTCGAGGACGCCTACACTCCAGACCCATTTATCACTAGCCCCAATTCACCCCTTTCAGATGTTTGCGCACAAATGGCCCTCCACAAGTATGGCTGCGCATTGGTTTGCGACAATAAGAAGCTCGTGGGTATTTTTACTTGGGTCGATGCACTGAACGCCTTCAACGAATTGCTATCGACACGCTTGAAGCAATAGAGTTGTGAAATGCGAGTGACGGTTTTCGATACTCACAGTTTCGATAAAGATGCATTGACAGCTGCCAACGCCGGCCGTCATGAGCTTCACTTTATCGAAGCGCGCTTGACAGAATCCACCGTCAATCTCGCGAAAGACGCAGAGGTCGTCTGCTGCTTCGTTAACGACCGCTTAAACGCGACTGTTATTTATGCATTGAAAAACCTTGGAGTGAAACTCATTGCGCTTCGCTCAGCAGGCTTCAATCACGTGGATATGAAAGCAGCTCACGAATGTCATATTCCAGTTGTGAGAGTACCCGAGTATTCCCCACACGCCGTTGCGGAACATGCCGTGACGTTGTTGATGACGCTCAATCGCAAAACTCACAAGGCCAACAATCGCGTTCGAGAATGCAACTTTTCTTTGGATGGCCTCGTAGGCTTCGATCTCTACCAGAAAACGGTCGGCGTCATTGGTACAGGACGAATCGGTAAAGTCTTTGCACAAATAATGAGAGGCTTCGAAGCAAATGTCGTCGCGTTCGATCGAGATCCAGATATCGAGTGGGCGAATACCAATCGAGTTCGCTTCGTGAGTCTCGAGGAGCTGCTGATTACGTCCGACGTTATCTCGCTCCATGTCCCGCTGAATGACGGAACTCTCCATTTGCTCAACGAGAAGGCTTTCGCGGTCATGAAGAAGACCGTCATTCTCGTCAATACTGGCCGAGGTGCTTTAATCGACACAAAGGCCCTCATCGTAGCTCTAAAGAAAAAATCGATTGGCGGCGCTTGTCTCGATGTCTACGAAGAGGAAGAGGGTGTTTTCTTCTCTGATTTTTCGCTTGTCGGCATTGACGATGACATACTTGCGCGCCTAATGACATTTCCCAATGTCTTGATCACCTCTCATCAGGCTTTTCTTACGCACGAAGCTCTTCGCAACATTGCGGAGACGACACTGAACAGTGTGAACTCATTCGAAACGAAGCACGAACTCGGCGCGGTCTTGATCCGATAGAACCGCATCGGGACAAAACAATCTCAATCGAGCCAGAAAATCCCATCGCTATTCCGCATCTCTCGCTAGAACACTTTTAGGCCTGTCTCAGTTAGGCACGACCTTTGAAGTGCTCCCTCGATGTTCAAGATGAACATTAACAAACGGGAGAACAATCATGTTTCGGTTATTCGCTTCGGCACTTAGTCTTCTTTGCATGGCAGCAGCAGTCAATGCTTCCGCTCAAACAGAACCAACTCAAGTCAACGTTCTCTTCGGCAAGATTTATGTGCCGGGAGGTTTCGATTCCAATGACAACGTTCAGCTTGTCGCCGAAGGCATATTTCCGAACTCTTGTTACAAACCTGCCGCTACGAAAGTGTCTATCGACAAGCAAAAGAAAACTATTCATTTAGAACCTCAGGCTTACAA
>DATLHP010000272.1:0-2681 GCA_035539835.1 Bdellovibrionales bacterium | reverse complement strand
ATCTTGAGCGGACACATCAAAACTTTGGCGACGAACATGGTCGCCATCGTTCAAATGAAAGATCGAAAGACTCTCGTTTTACAGAAGATCCGCTTCACGGCAGCGATTTTTCTGGGATGGCTCACTCACCTTGTTTACCGGGGGGTTCTATGAACCTGGCAAACAGCAAAGGTCAGATGACGATCGAGATGGTTCTGATTCTGACGATACTTCTTGGCGCTGCAGTTGGCGTAACAAGAGCAATGAAAAGTAACCAAGTCCTTGCTGCCATCGTCGAAGGACCGTGGGCATCGATGCAGGGAATGATCGAAGACGGCGTGTGGGTTCCGGCAGGAAAGTCGAAAGCCTCACACCCAACAATGCGCAGTCGCCACCGCTCTTTCGAGGGTGAGAATGTGCCGGATAAATAAGATGAAACGAATGAGTAATTCCGCAAGCGGATTCATTACGATCGACTTCTTATTCGCCTTCGTTATCGCGATGGGCTTTTCGACCGTTCTATTTGCAATCTCTTTCACGCTGGCAATGGTCGAAGTCGGCCAGTATGTCACGTACGCGGCATCACGCTCTTTTAACCCTGCTGATGCGACTCTCTCTTTGCAAGAGGCCAACGGCATTGCGAAGTTCAACGAACTCGTCGACAGACCTGTGTTGAAACGCATTTTGAGTTCGGGGTGGATTTCTTTGAAAAGCCCCATGCTCGCCGATTTCTCTGAAGAATATGGCGATGACGATCAAGTTTTCGTCGGCGCTCAAGTGCAATTTGAAGCAAAAGTTTTGAATTTCAATGTTCCATTTCTTGGCTCTACTTCGAACAATCCGTCGACTGGAAAAGCAACGCTGAACTCCTATTTGATGCGTGAACCAAGTAGCGAAGAGTGCCGCGAGAGCTTCAACCGTCGACGTTACGAAAAATTACTCGAACTCGATGATAACTACCGCCAGGCGAAAGCAGATCCCGGCGCTGTTTTGGTGACAGACAATGGCTGTTGAGATGACGAAGAGTGCAACAGCACTCATCAATGAAGAAGACGGAATGGCGACGATTGAAACGTTGCCGCTGATCTTTCTTTTCATCTTCTTGGTCTCATACACCATGGGCGCATTCGGCATTGTTCATTCAGGGATCAAGAACTCGATCTCTGCCCGATCTTACGCTTTTGAAACTTTCAGAAACCGGTCCAATCTTGTCTACTTCCGCGATGAAGCTGGCAGAGATTCAAAACAGTTTTTGAAAAATGGTAATCGCACTCACGGGGTCGTCTCAGACAAAATCCAAGGCGAAAGCGTTTTCGTCGCGGATGAAAGACCTCTGCGTGTCGGAATTCCATCAAGCACTCTCAAAAATCATCGCGGTGGTGCTTCAGTGGATATGCACAACAATCAAATTTTTGCCGCGAATGCGGTCGTGACGGGAAAACGCATCAACCAACGCCTCGAAGTGAATCCGGTGTGGTTGATGATTCAGTACGGGATGTGCTTGAACGTCGCGTGTGGCGATTAAGGGGACGGGGAATTTAAGATGCAGAATCAAACGCGAACATTATGGATATCAGTGGGTGCCGCCCTCTTCGCGATCTTCTTGCTCTATAGCTGGTCGCAAGAGCAAAAAACCGCAATGGCCAAGAAATTCGGTTCGACAAAACGAGTTGTCATTGCAAGCCAAGACATTGCTGAAATGGAAACCGTCGATGAATCAAAGCTCGAGTATGTCGAGCAACCGGTCGACTTCATTCAGCCCGATGCGATCTCTGAGCCAGAGGCTGCCGTCGGCCAAGTCGCTGCTGTTCCGATAAAGAAGGGCGAACAGATTCTTCAAACGAAACTTCTTTTGCCGGGTCCTGACACAGGGCTCTCGATGGAAGTTTCTCCGGGCAAACGTGCGATCACTTTACCAGTCGACGATATGCGAGGCGTTTCACGTCTTTTGCGTCCAGGCGATCGTATCGACATCATTGCGGCACTCGACTCCGGAAAAGGAACTGAAGCAAAACGCGAAGTGCGAACGATCCTTCAAGACGTTGTCGTCCTTGCAACGGGAATCAACGTCGTGAACAAAATCCCGCGACGCTTTGAACTTGATGCAAACGGTAAAACCGTCAACCGCATCAATTTGAGCGCCAACGTGAATTTCTCGAACATCACAATCGAAGCGAAACCAGAAGAAGTACAACAGCTCGTCTACTTGCTCGCGACTTCTCCTGGCAACTTGTTCACCGTACTGAGACATCCAAATGATCGTCTTCAAGCGCCAACTCGCACCACGAGCATTGACGATATTTTAGGACGACCAACTGTGATGCGTGTTCCTGCTGCGACAGCTCCACCGGCTCAGATGCCGATGTTTGCTCCGCCGGCGCCGACCATGAAATCAAAAGTTCCTACGCAATTGCCGCAGAAACGCGGCCGGTTCCAGGATTTGTAAAGAAGGGTTTCTCTATGAAGTCTAGAAAAACGCTCTTAGCTCTGATGACATCGTCACTTTTGGTGGCGTCCGTCGTCTTTGCGCAAGATCCAGCCGAAAAAGCTGCGTCGACGCTTTCAACATCACCTGATTCAGGAATCAAGGTCGGCGCAACACCGCCGCCGCTCGACTCCACGCAACCTGTTGATGCTCCAGAGAAACAAGAATACGAACTCGAAAAAGCTGAAGCCGGACGCGAAAAGAAAATCCCTCTCTT
>DATLHP010000271.1:0-8693 GCA_035539835.1 Bdellovibrionales bacterium | reverse complement strand
TCTCGAAGGAAAAGACGGCATCGCATTGAAGTCGTCATCCCCTTCCGGCGTCATCGCCACCCGACTGGATCAGCTTCTTCCGAAAGATTTGGTCGAAAGATTACGTAACAGTCTTGTGCGATTCGACCGTCAGATGAAAGGCTTCATCACTAAGGAAGCTCAGTTTCACGCCGTCGAATCACGAACAAGTTGCCCAGTTCGCATCACCCGCGATAGCGAAACACTGCAATCTGTTTCACACGCGGGCCTCTACCCTTGCGGCGAGGGCGCTGGCTATGCCGGCGGAATCACGTCTGCCGCATGCGATGGAATTCGCATCGCCGAAGCGATTGTCCAGGAACTGGCGTCCCAACAGATCGCCAATCCATAAAGGAATCGGGTACGCAAAGACCGACGAAAATGCGTCTCTGTCGGTGTCTTAGACAGCCAAAACACCACTAAATTGCCCCTTACCTGGGGGCGAGGCTTGCATCTCTACATCTCTGTACAAGAACCTTCTCGAAGGAGTTTAGGATGAAACTGTTAGGCGTCACTCTTACTTTGCTGTTTGCACAGGTCGGTTTTGCTGCAACGACGATCCAATGTGGTTCAGGCCTTGATAAGAACACAGGGCTTCTTCGCGAAGTGGCATACACGGTCGCCTCTCAGAACGACGACTTCTCTGGACTCTCAAACGTCGATGCATCTTGGACTCTGAGCTCTAATACCGGTGATATCAATGGCGCTTCGATCAGCGATCTCGATCAAGGTGGCCGCATGGTGAAGGTCATCGAAGGACAATCCGTTGCCGGTGAAATCGGTTATGTTTTGAAGATCACTCCTTCTGAGAATCCAGACGACGTTCTCTTTCCGTCGGCAGAGAAAATTAGCCTTGGCGACGACGTGATGGGACCAATGCTTCAAGCAAGCTATCAGTGCGTTCGCACTGTTATTAAAGAACAATGATTTCGAAGACGTAGCAGAAGCGGCGATGCCGCTTCTGCGCACGTATAAATTTCTTGATGTCTGAGCAATAGACACCTCTAAACGCATTTACGCGAATACGACCTGGCACTGGCTTGCAACTTCCAAAGTGGCTCAAAAAACCGAATTTGGAAGGTCTAAAAGTATGCGCCTCAATACTCTTACTTTGGCTTTGATTCTGACTGGTCTCACACCATCTGCCTATGCAACCCCAATCAAGCCCTCGGCTTGCCATGTCGCCATCGTTACCGTGGCTGGAAAAATCGGAGAGGCCGTCGGAACAGTTTCAAGAGTGAGTACGGCACTCGCAGCGAGTGGCACTTCCCTTCTCGATGGTTTCGACCGCGGCGCCGGAATTTCACCAGAACTTCGCTCGCTCTTAGAGGACGTCAAAAACACAGAGCAAGATCAGAACGCTGACGATCGTATTCAAAAAATCCGTGAGCAGTCGGACAAATTAACCCGCTTCAACGGACGTCGAGAGCCGACATTCATCCGCAATCTCCGATTGAAACTGACCCGCTCAGACAAAATGATGGCCATCCCTAACAAGACAACGGCGGTTTACAGACTTCATGACAATGCGTTCGTAACCTCAGTTCGTAATACACTCAATATTCGTCAGGCAGAGGCGCAGATCGAACAACTGCGCACATCGCTCGGTAACACCTACGAAAAGTCGACGGCCCTTCTACAAATTTCTAAGCTCGAGCGCAGCATTGAACGTTGGCAAGCTGGTGTCGGTATGAACATCGACGAATTCAGAATGACGACGAAGCACTTCGCTAATATCGAAGAACGACAAGCCTTTCAGGATGTGAATGAAAGCGCGCATGAGGCGATGCTTGAGTCGGCCCTTCCGACTGAAGAGACTGTCGATCTCAATCAATATTTAGAGACAGCGAAAAAAGTTAAAGAACTCTTGAGCATCTCACGCCTTCTTCAAAAATTCCCGGGCCTAAAGGCAGAACTCGTCGGGCAGTTTCGCGAGAGCATGGGCAAGGAGTACAGAACTCTTTCTGAAGAAGATCGAGCAGAAAAGCAGAATGCATTCATTGAAGAGGCTGTGCGTAACTGGATTGAGCTACAGGCTCGCTCTAAGCCAGCGCAAGAAGCCCGCGAACTCGCTGTGAGACGCGCAGAGCAGGTTGCTTTGATCCGCTCGATCGTTATCGCAAAACCGATTCTAAACATCTTCGCAAAAATCGCAGATCTGTTGCCGGTTTCGATTCCAATGCCTTTACCGGCTGGAAAGAAGATCGATATGCCGATCCGCGGTCCAATTAAGAAATTGATTGGTGTGAGCGAAGCAGACCGTCTGAAAGCGAAGTACGCAGAAGCACTCGAAGATGTGGTTTCTATTCCACTCGAAGACCAGACTGGTCTTCTGGAACGTATTCGTATCGAAAACAGCTTGAGCGAAAAAGAAAACGAGTTCCTAGTCGCGTTCGCAATGCAGGTCGACGAGAACTATATCCGCCGTTGGACTTACATCCGCGATGAAATCGCACCTCAGGTGAAGTCTCGTACCGCGGTCGAAGGAGATTTGACTGCCCTTATGGCCGATGCCGAAACGAAGGCGAAAGCGCTGGGTGGCCATTCGTTCACATGGGGAATCATGAAGCCAAATGATCGTTTGACGATGATCACTCAAGCTGGTGTTGCCACTGGTACAGCGACCTATGTTGGTTATTCTCAAGGTTGGTTCGATGCGTGGCTGACACAGATTCATTCGCAAACAGCCTTCGCCCTCAATTGGGTCGCTGGCATTTTACCAATGTAGTTCTTAAGTCAGTAGTTTCTGTGGCACGCCCCAAGATTGGAGGCGTGCTTTCAGCCAATCGACGTCCAGAAACGCGATATAGGCTGACAACATCACAAGCGAGAAGAACATCAGTCCAATCATCACTCCGATGCCGCCATGAAGGGCGACTCCGAGCATAAGAATCCATTTTCTTGTTCCTTTGATCCAAACAAGAACCGCGAAATAGACTTCAAAGAACAACGTCATAAACGTCATCAGTGCAATCAGCACCGGGAACATCTGAAGCCAACTCGCATCGAAGATCATGAGCTGTGGGTTACCGATGACAGACCAAACCGCCGTCCCCTCCCACCAGCTTGTACCCTTCATCTTTTCAAGACCTGTGTATGAATAGATGATGCATAGATGAAGCTGAAGAAGACGAAGTCCGATCGTATTCAGATACTGATTCAGCGAATCCGGAACCTCAGGTTTTACGCGGTCAAGCCATGCACGAAGACTAAACGCTCGATCGTTCTGAGCCAGCACCAATGAGAAAAAGAAGAACGTGGCAATGAAGTCAGAACCGTAACCGATGGCATAGTTTCTTTGTAGAAACATGATATGGAAGAACAACGCGACGATCGCAGCGACACGCCCAAAAATACCGAGCGTCAAACACGCGAGCGCAATCAAAAAGCCAATGTAGCAAAGAAGGGTCAGCGTCGGATCAGCCGGATACCACGTTATCGGTGGCCGAAAGAACTCTGGCAATATTTCGAGAGACGCTGTGGCTGGCAAAAAGCCTTCGTCCGTGTAGTAGAAACGCCAGTTCACGAATCGAACCGAATACATTGCGAAAGCAACCAGACCAAATACGAATCGAAAAACGCCAATCGACAACGGAGAAACCGGAGCGAAGAAGAACTTCTCTGCCGCCTTGAAAACGTCGACGAACATTTGCTTCATCGCATTCATTCTGGCCCCTCGCACGAGTAGCGCTGGCTCGGAAGATCAAAACGCTGCTGCATATCTAGAAAGTCTTCGTATTCGCCGGCCCGCTCAATCGACGGAATCTGCTCGACTACCGAACGCATATTCACGGCGACAGCTCCTGGATGCTGCCTACAAAGATAGGGAATGAAGTACTTATGAAAGTTCACTTCGTTGGAACCAAGAAAGCGCATGCCTGCGACAGTTCGTAAGAAGAAATCGTTATTGAAACGATTCACATTCGATTTCGGCCACTGATACGTTTCACGAACGTCTTCGAGAGCGTTGTCTTCGGTTTCGACTTCGTACTCGAGATACATGTTTGGCATTGGTCCTGGCGAAAAGAACTGCCAGGTACGATTGAAGATCATCAGGTTTGCATAGTCGAGAAAGAGCCAACTCAAGCGCCGACCCATCAGAGAAGATGAGTTCGGCAGAATAAGCACTGCCGATAAGTGAAAGACGATAAAGAGCGAGAGAACGATCTTGAGTAAAGTTCGCGAGCTCTGCTTAGCCGGCGAAGTTTTCATTAGACCTCTTTTTCGCCCTCAGCGTCTTCGTCCCAATCCATATTCGCATCCAATTCGTCGTCGTCACCGATGTCTTCATTGAAGTCGCGCAACGCCTCTTCCGCCTCTGCTTCGTCTTCGGAAGATGCCGCAAGTGGTGCCGACTCTTCAGTCAGAGTCTCAAGCTCACTGCGGAATTCGGCTCCACCATCTGTTGCGGCTGCTTCAGCCTGAACTGGCGCAGCCTCCCCATTTGCGACGGCTTGATCAGCGGCCAAAAGCTTTGCGTCGTAGCGATCAAGCCAACGGCGATCGCTCTTCTCGACTTCTTCGCCAAGCATGATGCGCTCACGGAGATCTTGGGCACGATCGCGATCGCGGCGTTCACGCTCGCGAACTTTTTCTTGTTCGAAGAATTCAGTCGTCGTGTCGACCTCTTTGAGCTGAGCGTTGATTTTCTCAAGCTCCTCCTCGCCTTCAGAATAACTTCCGCTAGCGACTTGGTTGGACAGACGATCGGTGAGGTCCGAGAGTTTCTCTTTTTCTTCTTCGACCTCGCCAATGCCTTCAGGCAGAAGCTCGTCGATCTCGCTCAACGTCGGAAGTTCGCGAAGATTGCGAAGTCCAAACGTCTCGAGGAATTTGCGAGTCGTTCCGTAAGCCATCGGACGACCTGGAAGGTCGCTCTTTCCTTGGAAACAGACCATTCCGCGCTCCATAAGAGCACGCATCAAGTGACCGCTTTCAACACCGCGAATTTCATCGACTTCGTGTTTTGTGACCGGTTGCTTGTACGCAACGATCGCCATCACTTCGAGCGCTGGACCCGATAGGCGGAAAGGACGAACTTTCGCAAGGCGCTTCAAGAAGTCAGCGTTGTCAGACTTCGTGCGAAGCTGATAGCCGCCATTGATTTCTTCAAGACTCACACCGCGAGTTGGCGATGCATATTCGCTCGCCAAGTTATCGAGAGCTCGCGAAATGTCTTTCGAGCGGATGTTCGTGCCTTTGAAGATCGTCTTAATCGATGCAACCGAAACCGGCTTATCCGTCGAGAATAGAAGTGATTCGATGATCGAAAGAAGCTGATCCTGATCAACGAATTCGGTCGGCTCTGGATCGGCGTCGTTTTCAACCGCTTCGAGTTCTTCTTCGAGAGCGATGAAACCCATTTGACCGTCTGATTCGACTGTTTCGTTTTCAGCGCGAGTTTTCGCAACTCGGTCAGCAAGAGCTTGAAGTTTCGCTACGCGGACTTCTTCTTTGGCGTCGAGCTCGGCAATAGCTTCGAAGCCGGCGTCGTCAGCAGCGTAGGAAACTGCCTCTGTGAACTCCATGCCTTCAGTTTCTTCGTTCCAGTCGACTTTTTCTGCAGCAAGTTCTGTTGCTTCGCTGATGTCTGTCGGAGTTTCGACAGCTGGCTCAGGCGCGGGGGCTGGAGCATCGAGATCGTTGAGGGCTGCGCCAGCATCAGCAATCAAACCCTTGAGGAGCTTTTCTTGTTTCTTTTCGATGTCAGACATTCAGGTCTCCGCCGGATTCCGGTTCTTCAGAAGAAATCGTTTCTGTGCGATCAAGCTCGGCCTCTGCCGCCAGGATCTCTTCATCAGAAGCGATTTGTTCCATCTCAAGTGATTCTTGGCCATGCTCTTCGACATCAGCGGCGGTCGTTTCACCGACCATCACCATTGCCGTTTGCTCGCTCATTGTTTCTTGGAAGTCGATACGTTCGTCGATCGCCGTATTGATGATCGAAGTCGCAACCGCGTCGGCGTCCGCTGAGTCGAACTCTTGTACGCGCTCGAGAACGTTTCGCTCGATCGGCTTTTTCGCTTCGATATGAATGTCGCCGTAAGTTTCGCTCTGAAATACTGAGACGAAACCCATGCGTCCGAGTTCAAGCATCGAAAGGAACGTGATCAAAAGCTGATTGCGCATTTGCGGACCGCGCTCAGTGACGAGATCACGCAGAAGAACACGCGAGCCAACCAGAAGACGATCTTTAAGCTCGAGAATACGGCTCGCGATCGACTGAACCTTTGGTCGCACTTTGTGAATCGCGCGCGCTGCTTTGCGGACCGTACGACGATACGCCGCGATCAACGAGAACAATCCCTCGTCTTCGATTTCGATAGCGCCAAGCTCTTCTTCGTTGCGAAGGTCTTCGCGCACTCCGCGCGGGAAAACGTCGCGACGAAGAAGCGGACGATCGTAAAGCTGCTTTGCAGCCTCTTGATAGCGCTGATACTCGAGAAGCTTTTGAACGAGTTCTTTGCGCGGATCTTCGAGCTCTACAATCTCGCCCTGCTCACCATACTGAGGCAGAAGCATCTTCGACTTGATGTGAATGAGCGTTGCCGCCATCGCGACGAACTCGCCTGCGACCTCGAGGTCCAGCTCTTTCATCATGCGGATGTAATCGAGATACTGGCGAGTGATGTCGTTAACGTTGATGTCCATGATGTCCATCTCTTCCTTGCGGATGAGATAGAGCAAAAGACCAAGTGGACCTTCAAATTGCTGCAGGTGAACTAGGTAACTCAAAGTTGTTGAACCTCATGTTGCATATTCAGAACTCCGCCCGCTGGCTAAAGCCGGTCCAGTCCTGTACCTGTTGAAGAGTTTCGCGAGCCGTCTTACGAGCCCGTTGACACCCATCGGCGATGATTGAATCAAGCGTGTCAGAGCTCTGCAACAACTCTTTTTTCTTTTCTCGAGGTTTCGCGCTTAACTCATTGATATTGTCGCGTAATTTATTTTTGCAATCGCCGCAGCCGATGCCCGCTGTACGGCACCCGTTTTCAACCCAAGGGATGTCCTCAGGTTTTGAGAACAGCTTGTGATACGAATACACCGGGCATTTTGTTGGCTCGCCCGGATCGGCGCGTCGAACTCGTGCTGGATCCGTAGGCATCGCCCGGATATTTTTCTGAAGCTCATCTTCTTCCTGAGTCAGGAAGAATGAGTTTTCATACGACTTCGACATCTTGCGTCCGTCGCTTCCAACGATCTCAGGCGTTTCGGTAAAGACTGGCTTTGGCTCTGGAAGATTCCCGCCATAGAGGAAATTGAAGCGTCGAATGATGTCGCGACTCAATTCCAAATGCGAGATCTGATCGCGCCCGACTGGAACATGAGTTCCGCGATAAAGCGCAATATCTGCCGCCTGCAATACCGGATACCCGAAACGACCCAGATTGTGCGTGTCGTTTGCCTTCGCATCCGCCTCAGCATCCTTCCAAGTAGGAACTCGCTCTAACCACCCCATTGGAGTGATCATCATGAAATAGGTCATCAGCTCGATATGCTCGGGCACTCTCGATTGAATAAAGAGCGTGTTTTTCTCTGGATCGAGTCCCCAGGCAATCCACTCTGCAAAGTACTCGCGCGACCAATCTTGAATGTTGTGCGGAGTTTTGTAGGCCGTGGTCATCCCATGCCAATCCATCGCACCGTAGAAGCCTTTGAAATCCTTCTGCAGCTGGAGCCAGTTCTTCAAGGCGCCAAAGTAATGGCCGATGTGCAGACGACCCGTCGTCCGCATCCCACTCATGATGACCGATCCCGGCGCCGGCTTCTCGCTGGCAGCCCGAGCGACCTGAATGTCTGACGAAGAAGACTGCTCTGACATTACGACAATCCCGCCATTCGAAGAGCATTGGTCAAAAACAGATTACCCAGCCATTGCGCGGGACCAGCGATCAACGCAAAGGCTCCGCTGACGAACAAAATCAAAAGCAAAATGCTCGTGTAATTCTGCATCTCTTCGAGCTTGCGATTCACGTCTTCGGGAAGAAAACGCGCAATGACTTTTCCGCCATCGAGAGGATGCACAGGCAAAAGATTGAAGAGCGCCAAGTAGAGGTTCATTAGAATGAACATCTTCATGACATCAAAGACGTGCATCGTGACCTGGTCTCGGCTCAAAACAGCTTCGAGATTGAACTTCACATAGATGCCGGCAATCCCCGCTCCGACGATAGCGAGAAAGACGTTTGAAAGAGGACCCGCCACCGCAATCCAGAACATATCGACGCGTGGATTTTTAAGGTTTCTTTCGTCCACTGGAACCGGCTTTGCCCAACCGAACAACGGCACATGCGTGATCACCGAAATGATCGGCAAAAAGAAAGTGCCGAGCGGATCAGCATGCGCGAGTGGATTCATGGTCAAACGACCCATGATCTCGGCCGTACGGTCACCGCGCAGACGCGCCACCCAACCATGCGCAAACTCGTGGAAACAGAGAGCAAACAAGAACGGGACGAAAAACTTCATCACGTTAACCGCGGTCTCGAGCATGTCGAATTTTGCCATGAGAAAACTGTATCTAGACCAACAGCCTAATGTCCACTTTTCTTAGGTTTTTGGGGGCCTTAGCTTACTTAACGAGCGATTTGAGCTTCGAGACGATCTCTGTGATCGCTGAGCCGGGGCCGAAGACAGCCGCCACTCCCTGTTTTAGAAGCAGCTTTGCGTCATCA
>DATLHP010000270.1:0-14779 GCA_035539835.1 Bdellovibrionales bacterium | reverse complement strand
CTTGGATCGAGGAGAATGCATGCATCTTCAGGTGCGGTGATTCCATACTGGCTGGCTGGTGTGAATGGATCGTGGAAAATGCGAATTGGATTCTCAGCCGAAATACCAGTCGACTTCACTGCTTCGCTGATCGATTTGATCGATGAGGTTCGGAACATGTTCTCTGCGAACATCGCGTGCCACGCACTCGGTGTGACGACTTCAAGAGCGAATGGTCCGATGTTTCCGCGGACGCGGTAAGTTTTCATATCCGACAGTTTGCGCTCGAGATCGGCCATAAATTTACTGCCGATATCTGCTGCCATCGCTTTATTGACGTCGCCCCAATCAACATTCTGCTCTGTGCGTTCATCGCGGACGATGAAACGTGAGTTCGCAGATCGGCCAGTATGACGACCTGTTTCAACGGCGATTGCGCCGGTCTCGAGAACTTGAACTCCTTCAGATTTGACAGCATCAGCGAGAAATTCCGAACGTGAACTCATGGCTTAAAGCTCCTTATGGGAAATGACTCTAGTGTTGAGGGCCTTGTTCAGCACAAACTAAACCTCGGCGATTGCACGATTGGCAACAGCTTCGCTTGTCGCGGGACATAGAACGGGTGAAACTAAGCAGATGACGCCCGAATGGCGAACTGAATGCCTATTTTTCGACGGTGACCCGTTTTTCACCAGCGTTCTCGAGGGAATCGAGAATGCGCGCCGCTCTATCTGCTTAGAGACTTATATTTATCAGCACGACGAGCTAGGAAAGGCGTTTGAACTTGCTCTCGCGAGAGCAAGTTTGCGAGGCGTGAGCGTTCGCGTCCTTGTCGACGGAATCGGCGCATCTTCGTGGGTAGAAATGCAGCACCCAGAACTCGAACAGAGTGGCGCCGAGGTGCGCGTTTATCACCCGATCGTCGTATCCAATCTGATCTCTCGCCTGTTGATGGATTTGGGAATCAAAGGTCGTCATCACAAAGGCAGTGCCTTTCTTTCACGCATCAATCGACGCACACACCGCAAGATGTGCATTGTCGACGACGAGACGGCATGGGTCGGCAGCTGCAATATTTCGGCAGACCATAGTGCAAAATTGCGAGGACATACCCATTGGCGAGATACGTCAGCCCGCGTTGAGGGCGAAGCCGCGAAAGTTTTGTCCCTCGCATTTGAAGTCGTATGGGTTCGATCTCACGACATTCGAGGGAAGCGCCGTTGGCATGAGTCGTTTTTCCCTGGGCCGCCTAAAATTTCAGCACCAAATCCCCTGGTTAGGCTCAATCATACAATGAGCCTTCGTCGCAAGGCCGTGAAGGACTTCATCCAGCGCATGAAGATGGCCAAGAATCGCCTATGGATCACCAACGCGTACTTCGCGCCTTCGCACGAACTCATGCGAGCGCTTGAGCAGGCGGTCGAAAACGGAGCTGATGTTCGTGTTCTAGTGCCGAGAATTTCCGATGTCTTTTTTATGCCTTGGGTCGCCCGTGCACACTATGCGCCATTGTTAAAACGTGGTGTGAAAATTTATGAGTACTTGCCTCGGTTTCTTCACGCAAAAAGTGTGATCATTGATGATTGGGCGATGGTCGGCACGACGAATTTCAATCGTCGAAGCTTCGTTCATGATTTCGAAGTGGACGTCGTCTTGAGTCGAAAGGAGTCGATCGATCTTCTCGAGGCGCAATTCGAAAAAGATCTCACTGAATCCGAGCAAGTCATGGTCGCAACGGGCGGATTGAAATCGCTCTTGGGCCGATGGGTGTCTCGAGTTTTCAAGAACTGGATATGAGCAGAGCCAATGACCGAACAGATAAAAGTCCTTAGCTACAATATCCACAAAGGCTTCTCGATGAGTCAGCGCTTTGTTTTAAGCGCGATCAAAGAAGCGATCCACACAAGCGGTGCTGATCTCGTATTCCTGCAAGAAGTGATCGGCGAGCACGCGGTTCATTCAAAGAAAATCAAAGAATGGCCGCTCGAACCTCAACTCGAATTCTTGGCTGATTCGATTTGGCATCATGCCTATGGAAAGAATGCGATCTACGACGAGGGTCATCACGGAAATGCTATCTTGAGCAAACGGCCCTTCAAATTTCACGAAAACATCGATATCTCGAATTCGAAGTACGAGCGCCGCGGACTTCTTCATGCGACCTTTGATTCGCTGGTGCCGGGCAGGCCCGAAATTCACGTTGTCTGCGTTCACTTGGATCTCTTTGAAAAAGGCCGCTCCCTTCAATACGAGCGGATCGTGAAGCGAATTCACAATCACGTACCTGATGGATGCCCACTGATCATTGCCGGAGACTTCAACGACTGGCGCGAAAAAGCATCACCGATCCTCGAGGGCGAATTGGGTGTCACAGAAG
This sequence comes from Bdellovibrionales bacterium, assembly GCA_035539835.1. Taxonomy (GTDB): domain Bacteria; phylum Bdellovibrionota; class Bdellovibrionia; order Bdellovibrionales; family JAMPXM01; genus DATLHP01. The sequence continues at coordinate 12,423 of DATLHP010000270.1, read as the reverse complement.
TTTTCTCGAGGCTCCACGGCCACCATGCCCTTTCTTTTCCCGTATGGTTTCCGTTTCTTCCGCTAGACCGCATCTACGTCCGCGGGGTACAACCCGTCGAAGCAAAATGTTTTACGGCAAAGCCTTGGGGCTCACTTTCGGATCACGGAGCACTGTTCGCGGTTCTTGAGTAGCCTTCTGCTCTCGGGGATTCGATGTCACTGAAGTCCAATCAAAAACTCGTTCTTACTGGCGGCCCCAGCGGCGGCAAAACAACTCTCGCGCAGACTTTGCAAAAAGAGTTCACCAATCAGCTCATCGTTTGCCCAGAAGCCGCATCGATTCTCTACGGCGGCGGATGGCCACGCAGAAAAAACCAACACGGCGTTCAGCACCAACAACGCGCTATTTATTTCCTTCAGCGCGAACTTGAATCCCTGATCACGAACGAGAACAACGATCGCTTGATCGTCTGCGATCGCGGATCTCTGGACGGAATGGCGTACTGGCCAGGACCAGGGCCCGGTACCGACTTCCTGGCATCGGTTTCATCTTCGATTGAAAAAGAAGTCGCCCGTTATGACTGGGTCATCCATATGGATACGGCCCCGCAGAGTTACTACGATCTAACAAATCCACTCCGTAACGAGAATTTCGACGAGGCCTGGAAACTCAATGAAGCGGTCAAACAAGCATGGGCAGCCCATCCTCGCCGTTTCGTCATCGCCAATTCACAAACAGAACATTTCCTAGAGAAAATGCAGAATGCATTGTTCGTGGTTCAAGGAATCATCGAAGGCCGAAGCTTCGAAGAAATTAGCGGAATAACAAAGGCATAGCGGCATACAGGCATAAGGCTAAAGGCATATGCCAAAATGGCTAAGGGATAAGGCAAATGGTCATTGCCTTTATCCTTTGGCCGCTATGCCTTTGACATATGCCAGTATGCCGATATGCCACTATGCCTTTTTTAAGGAAACACGCAGACAAACTCTGAACCTTCGCCGGCTCGCGAGTTCAGCTTCACTTGGCCACCATGCTTCAACATGATGTGCTTTACGATGGCGAGACCGAGGCCAGTTCCGCCAGCATCGCGACTGCGGCCATTGTCGACTCGATAGAATCGCTCGAAGAGACGATGCTGATGCTCCGGCGAAATGCCAGGGCCATTGTCTTTCACGCGCAAGATCGTGGATTCGCCAGCTGACTCCCAGAAAATATCGACACGTCGACCTTCCGGAATGTACTTGATCGCATTGCTGACGAGATTGATCAAAACCTGCTCAACCCGAGCAGGGTCAGCCATCACTGTCTCTGCAGAAAAATGTGGAACAAGCTCTTGATTGCGACTTGCGCGTTTGACTTCGAGTTGTTTCAACGCGCTGTCAGTGACTTCGCGTGTAGCGATCATCGCCTTCTTCAACTCAGAACCCGACTCAAGCGTCGAAAGATCCAAGAGATCATTCACGAGAAAAGTCAGGCGATCGACGTTTTTAGAAATAATATCGAAGAACTGCGGAATCGCATCGAATCGTTTATTCTTCAAATCATCGCGAACCGTTTCGACGTAACCTTTGATCGACGTGATCGGAGTGCGCAATTCGTGAGATGCATTCGCAACGAACTCGATGCGAATCTGTTCTGATGCTTTGAGTTCGGTGACATCATGGAATACCGCGATCGCTCCACCCGTCTTCTCAAGTTCTTTTCCTCGAAGCGGGGCGATCGCGATCGAATAGTGGCGCGCCTGATCGGTCTCGCCGGCATTGAAGCTTGCTGTAATGAATTTCATCTCACCCGTGCGAAGTACTTCGCGATAGCCATCGAGAACTTCTGGAACGCGAATCATTTCACCGAGACGAAGCGCGCGTTGTGGCATCTTCGTCACTCGGAACATCAACGCAAACTGTGGATTATAGAAGAGCGCGTTCTCTTTCGCATCGACGGCGAGAATTCCGTCAGACAGTGCGCCGATCAACGCCGTCAGTTCTTCGCGTTCACGAAAGAGATCATCTGTCTTGCCTCGAAGATCTTTGTGAATACGAGTCAGGGCACGTTCTAGATCGCTCCACTCATGTGGTTCTTCGATACCTTCGTCGGCCTCTGCTTCGTACTGATCAATCGGAGCATCCAGACGACGCAGTTCGCGCGCTTTCTGTAATAAGCGGCCGAGTGGTGCTGCATAGAATCTCGCAACCAAAAGAAGGTAGAGAGCCGCGCAAGCCATAATCGTAAAGAATAGGCTCATCAGATAGTTGTCGAGACGAGCCAGATGAACAGCGACATCGCCACCTTGAGAAAATTCGCTATACGCAAAATAGCGTAGTGAATACCCCGTCAACATCAGGGCAAAAAACACGAATGCCAATTGAGAGAAATAGAGTTTGCGAGCGATCTTCCATGGGAAGTAACGCTGTGGCCGAATCATTCGTTGATCTCAGAATAATCGGGTTTAACGCGATAGCCGACCCCGCGAACGGTTTCGATCACATCAGCGCATGTTCCGAGCTTTTTTCGCAGTCCAAAAACGTGCGTATCGACTGTGCGACCAACGACTGAAACGCCTTCGCCTTGCACAAGACCGATCAAACTATCGCGAGTCAAAACACGACCGCGATTGTTCGCAAGAGCCAAAAGGAGCTTGAATTCCGATGCCGTCAACTGAACCGGAGCGCCTTCGCATTTCGCTTCAAAAGAATTCGGGTCGAGCTCAAGACCACCCATGCGAATGACTTCGCCCAATGTTGGCTTGCCACCGTCTTTGAGTCGACGACCACGACGCAAAAGCGCACGCACTCTTGCAATCAGAACCTGCGGCTCAAAGGGTTTACTCAAATAGTCGTCAGCGCCGGCTTCGAGACCTTCAACGATATCGTTCGATTCAGCGCGAGCAGTGACCATTAAGATGGCGACTTCGTCGGGACTCGATTGCTTACGGATTCGTCTCGTCATTTCAACGCCGCTCATACCGGGAAGCATCCAGTCGAGAGCAAGAAGTCCGAACTTTCCGCTATCGAGAAGCGCTTGAGCCTCTTCGACAGATCCAGCGGTCTCAACCGTGTGCCCTTCGCGTCGAAGATGAAGTGCGACCAGCTCCCGAATTTCCTCTTCGTCTTCAACAACTAAGACTCGAGTTTTTTCAGCACTGGAAGCCAACATCTTAAACCCCTTTTCCGAGTCCGTGTCTGACGTCTTCGCCTGTGCAGGCAAAAATGACATCCTCGGCGATATTTGTCGCATGATCTCCCATGCGTTCCAAGTTTCGCGCGATTAGGATTAGGTCAAGAGCGGCCTCGATCTTCGTTGGCTCTTTTTGCATATACGGGATCATGGCCTTAAAGACTTTGTTCTTGTAGGCATCGACTTCGTCGTCACTCTCAAGGACTTCTTGAGCGAGCTTCGTGTCTTGTCGCATGAATGCATCGAGCGACTTGCGAACCATGGCCTTAACACAAGTCGCCATTTGCGGAAGATTAAGGGCTGCGTCGACTTTCGAGTCCCCGAGGTAGTGTTCGGCGTTGTACGAAATATTCACGGCCTGATCACCCATGCGCTCGAGATCTGTGTTGATCTTGATGATCGCAAGAATCAAACGAAGATCAGCCGCGACCGGAGCCTGACGAGCCAAAACTTCGAGGCAAGCGTTGTCGATCTCGACGTGAGCTTCGTTGATCTTTTTCTCCAGAGGGTGAACTTCGCTCAGTTTGACGGGGTTGCGATCCTGAAGAGCTTGCGTCGCTTTATCGATCGCTTGTTCAACAAAACCACCCATCGCCAATACTTGGGCTTTCAAATCTTTGAGTTCCGATTCAAACCGGCGCTCCATGTTAGTGCCCTCCTAGACCTAAAAGCTTAAGACCAATCAACCGAATCGTCCAGTGATGTAATTCTCCGTGCGAGTGTCCTTCGGCTTCGTGAAAATCTGGGATGTTTCTCCGAATTCAACCAATTCGCCGAAGTACATAAACCCCGTTCGATCAGAGATCCGTGCCGCCTGATGAAGATTATGCGTCACAATGACGATCGTTACTTGTGACTTCAATTTCAAAATTAATTCTTCAATGTGCGCTGTCGAAATCGGATCCAGTGCCGATGTTGGCTCATCCAACAAAACGATCTCTGGATCTGTTGCCAGCGTGCGAGCGATACAAAGTCGCTGTTGCTGACCACCTGAAAGGGCAAGAGCTGACGTCTTCAAGCGGTCTTTCACTTCTTCCCATAAGCCCGCCTGCTTCAACGCTTCTTCAACGCGATCCTCAATGCGCATGCGGTTCTTTTTTCCGCGAACTTTCAAACCGTAAGCGACGTTCTCAAAGATCGTTTTCGGAAAAGGATTCGGCTTTTGGAAAACCATTCCGATTCGCATACGAACTTCGATTGGATCGATGTCACGGCCCAGAATATTCGTGTCTTCGGGATAGATACGGATCTCACCCTCGTAACGATTGCCTGGGTAAAGATCATGCATGCGATTTAGACAACGAAGCATCGTCGTCTTGCCACAGCCCGATGGTCCGATCAATGCCGTCACTTTGCCGTCATAGACCGGCATAGTGACATTGCGAACGATCTGCTTATCGCCATAGAAGAAGCTCAGATTTTTTAGTTCTGCTCGTTTTTGGGGTACCGGAATCTGATTTGGCATTACCATCTCACTTTTTTCCGCAAACGATAGCGGAGGAATATCGCAACAGCGTTCATTACAAGTGTCATTGCGAGAAGCACTACACCCGTTGCCGCCGCATTCGCATGAAACTCGGTCTGCGGTCTCGAAATCCAATTGAACATCTGAATCGGCATCACAGTGAACGCATCCGTTAACCAACTAAACGATATGAATGGTGCTTCAGTGCTCACTGGCGGTGTCGGCAAGAATGCGATGAACGTCAATGCACCGATCGTGATCAACGGAGCGGTTTCGCCGATGGCGCGCGAAAGACTGATAATCACGCCCGTCAAAATTCCGCCGCTCGAGTATGGGATAATGTGATGCTGAACCACCTGCCATTTACTTGCACCGAGAGCGAAGGCAGCCTCACGCATATGTTTCGGAATCGCACGAATCGCCTCACGAGTCGTAACGATGATGATCGGCAAAACAAGAAGCCCAAGCGTCAGTCCCGCCGTCAAAATGCTCTGACCGAAATCGAATTTGTAAACAAAGATACCAAGCGCCATCAGTCCGAACGTGATCGATGGAATACCGGCAAGGTTGATGATGTTGAGTTCGATAGCACCGGTGATGAAGTTCTTAGGTGCATACTCTTCGAGGTATATTCCAGCTGCCACACCGATCGGAATCGCCGCGCAAGCTGTTGTCAGCATCACGCAAAGAGTTCCAACCCATGCCGAGAGGATCCCGGCCTTTTGTGGGAATCGCGAAGGGAAATTTGTAAAGAACTCCGTCGACAATCTCGGAACTCCTGTCATTGCTAGATCAACAATGAGAGCAACGAGAGTGACCAAAGCGAAGAACAAAGAAAGCAAGCCAACGAACGCGAACAGGAAATCGAAAACCTTTCTCTTCAAAAGGTTTCGACGAAGGCTTTGCTTGATTGCTTCTTTTGTCGGAGGCGCCATCAATAGACCTCCCTGAACTTGCGGCGAATCGCAAGACCAACCAAATTGAAGGTAAGCGTCATCACCAAAAGAGTCAGACCCGCGACGTAGATCGACTGATATCCGATCGATCCGTGCGGCAGATCCCCGAGACTGACTTGAACGATAAATGCTGTGATTGTCTCCGCCGGCTGAGTTGGATCGAGAGTCAGATTCGGCTGCATTCCGGCAGCGATCGCAACGACCATCGTTTCTCCGACGGCGCGCGAGATACCAAGAACGAACGCCGATGTAATCCCGGAAAGTGCCGCAGGAACGACAACGCTCCAGCCCGTCTGAAAACGAGTTGCTCCGACGGCAAAGGATGCCTCGCGAAGGTCACTCGGAACACTTCTCATCGCATCTTCACTCAGAGAACTGACGTAAGGAATAATCATGATCCCAATCACGATTCCGGCCGAGAGAACGTTGAAGCCCGAAATTTCTGGAATGAAGTGACGAAGAAGCGGCGTCACGAATAGAAGCGCAAAGTACCCATAGACGACGGTCGGAACTGCGGCCAAAAGTTCGAGAATCGGTTTTACACTTTCACGCGCACGAACGGGCAAGTATTCGCTCACGAAAATCGCAGAAACCAGACCCAGAGGAATTGCGACGATCAGAGCGATGAATGTCGTTAAGAATGTTCCATTCACCAGCGGAAGAATTCCGTACTTTGCATTCTCAAAAAGAGGAGTCCACTCAGTCCCCGTCAAAAATTCCCAAAACGTGACATGAGAGAAAAATGGAATGGATTCGACAACGAGAATTCCGATGATACCGAGAGTAACCATCACCGAAGATGCAGCCGCCAAAAAAAGAATCGACTCGATAATAAACTCTCGAGCTCGCCGAACTCGACGTGCCGGCGCATCGGCAGTTGTAAAAGGCACCGCCGCACGGGCTTGTTGTCGTGCGGTTGTTTCTACGTCGACTTCGATATCGAAGATCTCCATTGCGTGATGAGATTCCCGATTCTTTACATTTTTGATTCGCGTTTCAAGAGTTCTTCGATTTTGAGACCAACTTCTGAATGCCCACCGAAGATCGTACCGACCTTGCCTTTATTGAAACGCTCTTTCGCCATTTCGTATGCTTTCGCTGGCAACGGAACATATTTAACTTCTGGAACGAGCTGGGCGCTGTTGGCGAGATAGAACGTCGTGAAGTCAGCGACTTCTGCGCGTTTTGACGCAGCTTGATTGACATAAATAAAGATCGGGCGCGAAAGCGGAAAATAAGAGCCGTCTTCAACAGTCGCGCGCGATGGCTCAACAGCTGCCGTTTTCTTAGGCGACTTATCACCACCAACGACCGGAACAACCTTCAGCTTCGCCTTGTTTTCCTCAACATATGCGAGTGGCAGGTAACCGAGTGCATTTTTGTCGTTTGCGATGCCTTGAACCAGCGTGTTGTCGTCTTCACTAGCAGTGTAATCGCCACGGCTAGACTTCGCTTTTCCGACGACGGCCTCTGTGAAGTAGTCGAAAGTTCCTGAATCAGATCCGGCGCCGAAAAGCTTGATCGGCTGATCTGGCCAAGCCGGATTGACCTGACTCCATTTAGTAATTTTACCTTGAGCTGCTGGCTCCCAAAGTTTTTTGAGCTCTTCAACCGTGATGCTCTTCAGCCACGTGTTTTTTGGATTCACTACGATCGCCGTCGCATCGAATGCCACCGGAAGTTCGAAGAACGCGACACCTGCTTTTTTGCAGTCAGCGATCTCAGTTGCTTGAATGGGCCGTGACGCGTTTTGAACATCTGTTTCACCACGGCAGAATTTTTTGAAACCGCCGCCTGTTCCAGAGATTCCGACAGTGACACGAACTTTTCCACGCTGTGCCGTTTGGAATTCCTCAGCGACAGCTTCCGTGATTGGGAAAACTGTGCTCGAACCGTCGATTTTTATCGTCGTAGCCTGACCGAAACTGACGCTGGGTTGAAGAATTGCCGTGCTAACAAGAACCGCGAACAAAGCGATAAATCGCATGAGGGGCCTCCGTGTTGGCCCGAATGTATTTCCATAAACCATTGATCTCAATGGCCTCTCTCGATCCTGACACAACCCTGACATGCCATGAGGTACGCCGCTCCCTTTGGTAGCAATTACGCGTTAGACGCGGCATTGCTACCAAAGGGAGCGGCGTACCTTCAGGCGATACCGACGGCGCGGAGGCCTTGGACGATGGCGACGGCGAGGCCGTAGGCGACAGCGTTGAAGACTACGAGTTGCATGACCGCGAACTTCCAGCCACCCGACTCGCGCTGCGCGACAACGAAGGTCGTTAGACATTGAAGTGCGATCATGAAGAACACCGCAAGACCGAGAACGGTCGCGATCGTAAACAACGGTTGTCCATCTGGAGCTTTGGCTTCAGACATTTTCGCTAGCAACGTCTCTTGCATCGTATCTTCGTTGTCGTCGGCGACTTGGAAGACGACAGCGAGACTCGAGACGAAAACTTCGCGTGCAGCAAAAGCTGAAATCAGACCGACACCCGTGCGCCAGTCACCACCCATTGGTTCAAAGACCGGCTCAATCACCTGACCGACTTGAGCCGCGTAGCTCGTGTTCAGGCGAACTGTTGCATCATCTTCGTCGTAATTCGGGAATGTGGTTCCTAGCCAAACGATCAATGCAAAAACAAAGATCGGCGGACCAGCGCGTTTCACATAACCCATTGTGCGAGTCAGTGCCTGACGAAGCACCAGCTTCGGTCGCGGCATGCGATAAACCGGAAGTTCGAGCATAAAGAACGAGCGGTCTTCGAACTTAATCAGCTTGCTTGCAATCAAGGCCGCAATCGCACCGACGATCATCGATCCAAAGTACAGCCCAGCAAGAGCAACCCCTGCGTACCAGGCCGGTGAATCGTGGAACAAGAACGAAAGCAATAGCGCATAGACCGGGAGTCGCGCACTGCAACTCATGAGCGGCACCACGAAAAGCGTCAGCCAACGTTCTTTACGCGAATTGATCGTACGGGCCGCCATCATCGCCGGAATCGCGCAGGCGTAACCTGAAAGAAGCGATACGAACGAACGACCGCCCAGGCCGAGTTTTGAAAGAGGACGATCCATCAACGTTGCCGAGCGCGCCAGATACCCGGAGTCTTCTAAGAAAATGATCCCGATGAACAAGATGAAGATCTGAGGAACGAAAACGATGACCGCGTTGATCGAAGCAATCACGCCATTGGCAAGAAATTGGTAGATCAAACTGTGGGGATCGCGAGCCAGAATCGCCTCGGCCCAACCGCTCAACGTTCCATCAACAAAATCCATCGCCGGAGCCGCGAACCAGAAGACGCTGCTAAAGATCGTTGCCATCAGGACAAAGAAAATCGCCAAGCCAAACAACGGATGCAAAAGAACCCTATCCATCGCCCGCGTTCGTTCAGCGGCCGATGTTTTCAGTTTCACCTTTGGTCGCGTAAGCACGCTCTCTGCGAGAACAACGTTTTCTTTGAACGACGTCTCGAGTTTGTCGTGAGACCACGCCGTTTTTCGAGTCGCATTGCGTGGAGCTTCGGTGACAAGTTTTTGGCGAACAACAGAAACAAGATCCGCAACTCCACCACCCAGTCGACCATCGATCAAAACGACACGGATGCCGAGAGCCTTTTCGAGCGCCGGAACATCGATGATGTCCCCCTGATGCGCAAGCATGTCACTCATCGTTACTGCGAGAACGACATCGAAGCCCGACTCAAGAAGCTGGCGTGTGAGCAAAAGCTGGCGCGCCAAGTGAGTCGCATCGGCGACCGCAATGACCAAGCGAGCAGCACCATGGGTCTTGTGATTGAAAATCGCTTCAAAAGTAACGCGTTCATCAGGAGATTTCGGGTCCAGAGAATATGTTCCCGGCGTGTCCATAACCGTGAACGCACCACCTTCATAACGGTCGTGAATTTTGCCCAACGAGTAATCGACCGTGGCGCCAGGATAGTTCACCGTTTTGAAACGCGAACCCGTGAGCCAGTTGAAAAGAGTCGTCTTACCGCTGTTCGGTGAGCCGACGAGAGCGACAAACCCGTGATCGAGAGCAGGAGTCGCCGAAGCCGCCGCTGTTACAGAATCACGCATCGTGCTTCCTCCTTGCGAAGAGCGACAGTGGCCCCGCGGATTTCTACGAGAAGCGGCTCACCGAAAGGAGCTCGTCCCGTCACCTGTACAAGTTCTCCGCGGTTGAATCCGATTTCACGAAGACGCGAAACGAGAACTGCATCGCCTGCAAGTTCCGAGATTGAGAATGGTTGTTTGTCTTCGATATCGAGGAGAGTTCGCTTTGATTGAGCCATGCCTATGCTATCTCGCACATGCCTGGAATCGTCAAAATCCAGGGGGAAATCGAAGCTTTATACCGAACTGTTGAAAGCGTATTGAAAGTGAATCTTAGCTCCACCTTAATGGAGCTCGCCGTACTCTAGAGGTCTTTCGCCATGACGATGTTGGTGGGTTTGAAGCCTAGCTTCCTATAGAGGTTCTGAGCGACTTCATTGAAACCAAAAACATGGAGCGAGATCGCAGAAAGGCCTCGCTTTTGTGCCTCGACCTCAAGGAGCTCCATCGTTTTCTGGCCGTACCCTTTTCCTCTCGCGCTTTCCTTTAAGACGATGTCGTAAACCCATGCATAGGCTTGTGCTTTGTCGGATTTCTTCGCAAACCAAAGCGTCCCGACAACGTCACCCGAACCCTGCTCGACCACATCAAACAAAAAGTGATCCGGAGTTTCGATTCCGATCGGAAGAAGAGTGTTGAACGAGTCTTCAGCCACCTGCTTTGCCTGCGTGTCGGTCAGATTCTCGGCCTTCTTCTTGTTATCGGCGTAGCTCAAGAGCGATTCCGCTCTGTATTTTTCAAATCCACTTTCCGTCATTAGGCGCAGTTCGATCACGGACTACCTCTTTCGTTTTTTAAAGAATGGCGTCAGCACTAGACCTGCGACAAAGCCGCCGATGTGCGCAAAGAACGCGATACCGCCAATGTCCGCATTCGCGCCTTGAGCCGCGACCATAGTCCCCGCACTCAAAAGCTGCCCGACAAACCAGATAATCAAAAACACGAACGCCGGAATTTCAAAAAAGATTGGATAGAAAATCAGAAGCGTGAACATTCGAATCCTCGCTCGCGGAAACAGAAGCATATACGCCCCCATGACTCCCGAGATCGCACCCGATGCACCTACGACAGGCAAAAGCGATTCTTGATGAAGCGTGCTGTGTGTGAAGGCCGCCGCGATTCCGCACAAGAGATAGAAAACGAGATACTTAATGCTTCCGAATGCTGATTCGATATTGTCGCCAAAGATCCAAAGCGACCACATATTCAGAACCAAATGCAAAATACCACCATGCACAAACATCGATGTGAGGGGCTGAATCAATTGCGTGAGGGACGGATGAGAGAGATCAAAGTCACGCGCCGGAACAAGCGCAAAGCGAGTCATCAAGGCTTCGCCCGAGGCTTGGTCGAACAATAGCTCTTTAAAGAGAAAATATGATGCAACGACATTGAGCGCGATCAAAACGAGATTAATGAACGGAAATCGCGATGCAGGATTATTATCGCTGATCGGAAACACGCGCCGCCTCGTTGCCCTTGCGAATGCATTCAAGATAACGACGAACAGTTTCCTCAAAACCCAAGTAGAGCGCATCGCAAATCAAGGCGTGCCCAATCGAAACCTCGTCGATGAATGGGATGCGCTTAATCAGATACTCTAGATTTTCAAGACTCAAATCGTGACCAGCGTTCACGCCAAGACCGACTTTGTGTGCGGCCTCTGCGCTCTTTAGATACTTCGTCGTCACCGCATCACGCTGTCCCGTTGCATACGCCACGGCGAATGCTTCAGTGTAAAGCTCAACGCGGTCGATGCCGGCATCGCGAAGAATTATGTAACCCTCTTCGTCGATGGTTTCTGGATCAACAAAAACACTCGAACGAATGCCGGCATTTTTCAAACGCCGACCAACCGATTCAAGCTGCTTACGGTTGTCTTTCACGATCCAGCCCGCATTCGATGTCAGAACATGCGGAGGATCCGGCACTAGTGTGCATTGAGCTGCGTGAACATCTTCGACCATCGCCAAAAAATCGTCGCTCGGATAGCCTTCGATGTTCAATTCAACTGAGATCGCTTTTTTTAGACTGTAGACATCAGTTTTGCGAATGTGCCGCTCATCGGGACGTGGGTGAACGGTGATTCCTTGAGCTCCGAAGCGAATCAGATCGAGCGATCCTTTGACAACATCGGGATTATTTCCACCGCGAGAGTTTCTAAGCGTCGCAAGTTTGTTCACGTTCACCGAAAGAATAGTCACTGAATGCCTCACATTATTGAACAGCCCGCGACGACTATCCCACAAATGTCGAGTTTGCGCCAAAGGTTACAAATCGCGTAGTCATCGGTCTCAGAACCCAGCAGGTTCATGAGCTATGAAAGTCACAGGGTTTAAAGCCATACTCGCTGCCTCAATCGTCTTCTGCTCATCCGTCTCGCTTTCCCAAGTCAGTGACCAAAGACGGATTGATGAGCTCGAAAAGCGTGTGCAACAGCTTGAAAATCCAAGCGAAGCCGAAAGCATCAGCGACGAAGTAACCCAACTCAAATTGGATCGCGAACTGCCTGAGCTTCTGGGACCAGGGTTCACCAGTCTCGGGCCTGCGGCGTCGCGAATCTACACTTCGCGCGCGCCATTTGCCGTCGGAGGTCTTGCTGAAATTTTGTACTCAGCGCCTGAAAAAGGAACACGCACGACCAATCTTTCACGTGCCGATCTTTTCGTCGGTGCTCGCTTGGCGACGGACATTCTTTTCAACTCTGCTTTTGAGTTCCAAAAT
>DATLHP010000269.1:0-3588 GCA_035539835.1 Bdellovibrionales bacterium | reverse complement strand
ATCAATCGTCTTCTCGACATGTTGTCTGGCGATAAAGTCGGTCTTATTGCTTTTGCAGGTTCAGCTGTCTTGGTTTCGCCACTGACGACAGACAAGAGTTCGCTAAAGATGTTCGTTGATTCACTTTCAACAGACAGTGTTGAAACACAAGGTACGAGCGTCAAAAAAGCGATCGACGAAGCAAAGGCAGCGTTTGAACGTGGCGGTGTCGAAGACACCGATTCATCTCGAGTGACGAGAGTGATCTTGGTCGTTTCAGACGGTGAAGACCAAGAACCTGGAGCGCTTGAAGAAGCACGTAAGCTTGCAAATCAGGGTACTCGCATCTTTACTCTCGCATTCGGTACAGAGCGTGGCGCGCCGATTCCGATTCGCGATGAACGCGGTTTTTTGCGTAACTACAAACGCGATCAATCGGGCGAGAACGTCATCAGTCGTGTCAAAGGTGACTTCTTAAAGCAGCTCGCGCAAACAGGCAGCGGAAGTTTCCATCACGCTACCTTCGGCGGACAAGAAGCGAAGCAAATCAAAGAAGATCTCGATCGCCTGGAAAAATCAGAGTTCGCGTCGCAGCTGGCAACCAACTATGACGAGCGCTTTCAGATTCCGTTGGCGCTTGGATTCTTGATTGCGCTCATCGAGATGTTGATCGGCGAAAGAAAAGCCCCGGGCCGAATTTGGCGCGGACGCTTTGAGGTGCAAGAGCGATGAGAAATCTTCTCTTTTCACTATTTCTGGCTGTGACTCTCGTTCAGATTGGTGAAAGCGCTTCTGCGAATGAACTCAAAGGCATTCGCAACAACAATCAAGGCGTGAAAAACTACATGCAAGAAAAGCCGGTTGAAGCGTTTCGCGACTTCAGCGAGGCGCTTGCTGATTTGCCGTTTGTGCCAGAGGCTCATTTCAATCTCGGCAATGCATTCTTGGTCAATAAAGAGTTCGACAAAGCGACGCGCGAATATCGCGAGGCGATTCGTTTGGCACCGGGCGATTCAGAGCGCGCAAAAGAGGTTCGTTTTCGCGGGCTTTTCAATTCGGCAGTGGCCCTGACCGAGCAAAAGCGAGTTGATGAGGCTCTTGAGGCGTATCAATCTGCACTCGAAATTCGACCGAACTCGGTCGAGGTCAAAACAAATATTGAATTGTTGACGGCCAACGGTGGCGGTGGCGAATCGGGCGAGCAGCAACAACCTTCTGAAGGCGATCAAGAGCAAAAAGAAGGACAGGGCCAGCAGCAACAACAACAACAGCAGCAGCAGGCCCAGCAAAAAGAGCAGAAGCAAAAGCCGAAACCGTTCAAAAGTGAGCAGCTGACGAATCAAGACGTCGGCCGAATTTTGGATGAGTTAAAGCGGCAAGAAGAACAGATTCGGGCAAAAATGGAGCAAGACAATGCGAAAGATGCTCCGCCTGAAAAGGACTGGTAACTGAAATGAAACTCGGACGTTTGTTTCTCATCTGTTTTTTGTTCATGGCGCGAACGGCGTTTGCGTTTGAAGTTTCAGCGACTGTCGACAGAAACGCGCTGAACCCTGACGATACGTTGACCTACACGATAACAGTGACCTCGGCCGAAGAAGTCGCGGCATCTCAGCCGACATTGCCACCACTTTCAGACTTCGAAGTCTTGAACGAGTGGACGAGCCAAGAATCGAGCGCAACATTGTCGAACGGGCCGAACGGCCCTGAGTTCAAAACGATTCGCAATCTTCGTTACAACTACATGCTGCAACCGAAGCGCGAGGGCGTTCTCTCGATCGGCGCTTCAGAAGTCGTTGCCGAAGGTCGCACCTACAACACGCGTCCGATCACGATTCGCGTCGGCCCGGGCCTTGGCTCGCAATCTCCACCGCGCAATCAAAGACCACAGCTTCCTGGTGGAATTCAGATGCCGCCGGGATTTGAAGAAGACGACGAGGCTGAAGACCTTTTCTCGCAGCTCTTAAGGCGTCATCTTCCGCCATCACAGCAAGGTAGTGTTGGATCACGCACGCTTCCGATCAATCCGAACGAGGCGTTTTTCGTCCAAGTCGATGCTGACAAAAAAGAGGCTTATGTCGGTGAGCAGGTCACGGTCTCTTACTATCTCTACACGCGAAATCAGGTTCGTGATCTCGACAACTTAAAGTACCCATCGCTCAAAGGATTCTGGAAAGAAGACATCGATATCGCGACACATCTCAATTTCACGCAAGAAGTCGTGAATGGAATTCCGTATCGTAAAGCATTGCTTGCGACCTATGCGCTTTTCCCAATCAGTGCTGGTCAGGCCACGGTCGATTCATGGACAGCAAAATGCACGATGGTCGGAGTGGATTCGAATTTTGGATTCGGTCGTCCGTACTCGTTTACGAAGTCGTCGACACCTTTGAAAATCAACGTAAAACCTATTCCTGCAGAAGGTCGTCCAGCTGATTTTACTGGAGCGGTTGGAGACTTCCAGGTATCCGCTCGTGTTGAAGACAACTCGGTCGTTTCGCATCAGCCATTCACTTATAAGGTTCGTTTTGAAGGTCGCGGGAATGCAAAGCTGATTGAGCTCCCGCCATTCACGGCGCCGGAAGGAATGGAGCTCTACGATACTCAAAAAGAGGCGAAGTACTTTAAGACGGGAACGAGTTATCAGGATTTTAGTTTCCTGTTGATTCCTCGTCGCGAGGGCGAATTCACGATGCCTTCTCTGTCGGTGAGCGTCTTTGATCCGGTTCAAAAAAAGTACGTTCAAAAATCGACGGATCCGATTCGGATCATCGTCGGCCAAGGTCAAGCACCCGCGGGCGGCGGCGAGAGTATGAGTCTTGGCGAAAAGAAGAAGGCGATCGAGAATGTTGCGCCGACGGTCCTTACCGAATTTAAAGAACCGCGCATGCTCTCGACTGCGCAGCAGACGTGGATTTTCTTTGGACTCATGATCGCGGCGGTTGTTGGATTGTTCTTGCGAGCGCGAAGTGAGCTCGGTTGGGGGCAGCGAAAGAAAGATCTCTCAAGACGCTTGCGTGCTCGTCTTCATCGCGTGAATCAAAAAGTCAGTGCGGGCGATTGGCGTGGTGTCGGTGTAGAAATGACCAATACCGTCTACTTCATCTTGGGAGAAATCTCTGGCGAGGGTGGCGCAAACGTGGAAATCGGAAAACTTCTGATGAAAGCGCCGCCATCAGTACGTCGAGAGCTCGGCGACGCTGTGGTGAAGAAGATGGATGTCTTTCAGATTCTCAGCTTTGCACCAGAAGCCGTTGTTGGATCACTCAAAGACGGAAATGAACTGAAGAAGCACGTCGGAGAAATGTCTAAGTTGTTGGAGCGAGCGGTTTCACTCGGATCGTCCGACGAACAATCCAGCGAATCCGAATTAAATCCCACAGCATTTTGAGTGGATCGATAAGGACTCGAACTTTCGAGTCTGGCGAATTGATCCAGCGGACGGGAAGAACATCGGTTTTATAGCCGAGTTCTTCGGCGAGAATCAGAACTTCGACATCAAATGCAAAGCCGTTGAGAGTCTGTCTTGAGAAGATCTCGTGAGCCGGTTTGGCTCGAAATGCTTTAAAGCCGCATTGCGTGTCCTTGATGCCGCGGACTCCAAAAATC
>DATLHP010000268.1:0-5412 GCA_035539835.1 Bdellovibrionales bacterium | reverse complement strand
ATACCGGAAAGTTGTATTTCGCGTTCGTCTTTTGTTTGGCAGCGAGAGTGATCCAATCGGTTCCCATGCGGATCAGGCGCTCGGCGAGTTCGGGATCGACGTGGCTGAGCTGACCTTGCGGGCTCGGCGTCCATGAGAATTTTGCGTTTAAAAGAGTGCCGGCATCGCGATTGGGATTCTTCATCGGCGCCAATGCCTCAAAGACCTCGAAGTGCGAGAGATACTCGAGGTCGTCTTCAAAAACCTTGTGATGGCGTGCTTGCGTGGCTTTGTTGACGGCAAGAACCGGGGCGACTTTCCAAGAGTAAAGTAGATGGAGGCTTACGGCAGCCATCGCCGACAGAGTGAGCCCCAATACGAGAAAGTAGAGTCCCCAAGATTTCATTTTCTAGTGATGAATCCTTAAGCCGCTGCCTTGTGTGGTTCGCGACGGAACTCGCGCCATTGAGTGTAAGCAACAGCGAACTCTGTTTTTGCCAAACGGAGCTCGACCTTCTTCGTGCGTTTGAGCTTTTGCAGCTGCGTGCGCATTTGCTCGCGCATTTCTTCTGTCATGAGCTTGCGCTTTTCACGGAAGCTCGCGACCGCAGCGTGATAGTCGTCACCCAGCTGTTTGATCTTTGCTTGGGCTTCAACCATGCGCGCTTTCAGTTGTGCCGTGCGATCAATACAGGCGCCTTTTTGCACGAGAAGCTTTTCGTCCATCGAGATACGCGCTTTGAAGATCTCTTCTTTGCGTGCACGTTTGAGTTTCGTCGTAAGGCCGACGAATGAAAGTGAGCGAATGAACCATTTTGTCGGATCCCACTGATACCAGCGAACTCCATTGCGGTAATCAGCTTGGAAGAAGTGATGGAAGTTGTGATAGCCCTCACCGAACGTGAGGAAGGCAAGGATGAAGCTATCGCGCGCAGTGTTCTTATCTGTGTAAGGGCGTTTTCCGAATGTATGTGCCGCTGAGTTGATAAGGAAAGTTGATTGTTGGCTGAGGAAAATGCGAAGTGAGCCGCCGATGATGACACCGCCCCAAAAACCGAACCCTAGAAAGTGCGCGATGATCCCCGGAAGGATGAAGCCCATGAAAGCCGCGATCCATGCGTAGTACTTGTGCTGAAAAACAATGGCTTTGCTCTTCATCAAATCTTTCGGATAGATGCCCGCTTCTGGATGCGGATCTTTGAAGAACATCCAGAAGATATGCGCGAACATGAAACCCTTGTTGATTGAGTATGGATCGGCATCTGTATCGACTTCGCGGTGGTGGCGACGATGATCAGAGCACCACTGCAAAACCGAACCCTGGAACGAGCCTGCTCCGACCAGTACAAAAAGAAACTCAACAATCGGATGCGCATTGAAACTGCGATGAGAAAAGTAACGATGATAGCCGACCGTAATCACCATATTGCTGATGGTGTATGTGATCGCAAGAAAAGCTACCAATCCCCACGTGAGGCTGTGATTCATGAAATAGATTGGAGTGAAGATGAGAGCAGCGAGTGGATTCAAAAGCATGAAAAGCACGTTGTGCAATAGAATCGGACCACGCTTTTTCTCTGACATTAAATCCTCCGGGGGTTTCACGAATATTGTCCTGTCGCTCCATCGAAAACGCTACTCAAAAATCCCTAAATCCTACTGATCCTATGTATACTTCGATCCTATGAGAAAACTAACGCGAACCTCACTTTTGTTTCTCTATTTGAGTGCCTTTGCTCTAGCCAGTGTGCCTAGCCATTTGGCAGCGCAAACCGTGAAGACGATTGTGTTTATCGGAGACTCACTGACTGCCGGCTACGGCGTCAAAAAAGAAGAGGGCTATCCTGAGCGAGTTGAGACGATTTTGCGTTCGCGCGGCAAGTCAGTGAAGATCATCAATGGCGGAATCAGCGGCAGCGTTTCTGCCGAAGCTGACGCTCGCGTAAAATGGTTTTTGAAGACGAAACCACAGCTGATCGTTCTGGCACTCGGAGCCAATGACGGCTTGAAGGGAACTCCCGTCGCGGTGATTGAGAAGAATCTTGAGAGTGCGATCCTTCTTGCCAAAGAAAACAAGGTGCCGGTGGTGCTCGTCGGAATGCGAATGGTCACCAACCTTGGCCCGGAGTATGGCAAGAACTTCGAGGGACTCTATGCCCGTCTTGCGAAAAAGCATTCGCTTCCATTTTATCCGTTTCTTCTGGACGGCGTTGCGCTGAATAGAGAGTTAAATCAATCCGATATGAAGCATCCGAACGCGAAGGGGCATGAGGTCATCGCGAAAAAAATGGCAGATTTTCTGGAGAAAGAACTGTGATCGTTTCGGCAGAGAAAGTTACTAAGTCGTTTTCTGAAAGTGGTACGCCACTTGAAATTCTGCGTGGCGTTTCGCTGAAAGTTGAGAAGCCAGAAACGGTCGCGATCATGGGCCGATCTGGCTGCGGGAAGTCGACATTCATTTCGATTTTGGCTGGGCTAGACCAACCGACAGGTGGTGAGGTCAATATTCTCGGCCGCGAACTCTCGGGCCTTTCGAGTGCCGAGCTCAATCGTTTTCGCGCACGGCATATTGGAATTGTTTTCCAGCAATTTCATCTTCTCGGTCACCTCACTGCGCTCGAGAATGTACGCCTTCCGCTTGATTTGAATCGGGTCGAAGGTGCTGATGAAAAAGCCAAAGAGATGCTGAGGAAAGTCGGCCTTGGACATCGAGAGAATCATTTTCCGGATAAGTTGAGTCGCGGCGAGTGTCAGCGGGTCGCCATTGCGCGAGTTCTCGTGATGAAGCCCGAAGTTTTGCTTGCGGATGAACCGACTGGAAGTCTCGACGTGAAAACGGGCCGCGAGGTCATTGATCTGATATTCAATCTTGTTGAGACCGAAAAAATTGCTCTCGTGATGGCGACGCACGATCCGAAAGTTGCTGAGCGTTGTTCGAAAATCCTCTATATGGATGCCGGAGTGCTGAGCTCTGAGCGTCCTCCAACGTTTGGTTGATCGCCGATGATGCTACGTCTTGCGCTTCGTGAATTGAAAATGACGGGCCGAAAACTTTTGGTCGTCTTTTTTATTCTGATCATCGGCCTTATCGGCCCTCTGCTTTCGAGTGGTCTTAAAACATCAGTCGCACAATATCTGACGAGTCGTTCGCGAGAGATTTTGTCTGCCGATCTCGCAGTCAATGGAATGCGGCCGCTCAGCGGTGAAGAGAGTGCGGCGCTTGAAAAAATCACTTCGCACAAGCGGATATCGCGCACTGTTGAATTTATGACGATGGGCAAGGGCCGTGAGGCCAGTACCCTCGTCGAAGTCAAAGCGGTCGATAGTGTTTTTCCGATCTATGGAGAATTCACGTTTGAAGATGCAGTGGCTCGTTCGACAAAAGACCTTACTCAAGATCGCATCGCTTGGGTTTTTCCAGAAGTCCTGGCGCAGCTCGGTCTCAAAGTCGGAGACGAGATCGGTCTTGGCGACACTGGATTCAAGATTGCCGCGGTGGTGAAGGACTCTCCGGGTGTCAGTCGGGCCGGAGCTGCACCTGCTGTCTTTGTGGGCTCTGATTTTGCGAAGGCAACGGGCCTCACTGAATTCGGCAGTCAGGTTTTTTACCGGAACTTTTTGCAGCTCGTTGGAATCACATCCGAAGAAGCCTCTCGACGCGTGAAAGAGGCGATTGCTGACCCCGATATTTTTCTGCGTACTCCGGATGATTCGACCAATGGACTTGAGCGCTTCTTTGGGTTTTTCAATCTCTATCTTGTTTCGATTTCGATGGTCGTTTTTGCGCTCTCTTGGGTGAGCGCGTTCTACATCTTGCAGATGTTCTTGCAGGATCGCTCTCGCAACGCTGCTGTTTTGATGACCTTCGGGGCAAGTCGTTTGCGCACATATCTGATCTCGCTTGCTCAGATTGCGACAATTCTGTTTGCGAGTTTTGCGGTGGCGGCGATCTTTGTCGAAGGACTCCTTCTTGTCGCCGCGCACTTGGCGCCGGAAGACCTGCTTCCGAAGGGATTTGTATTAAAACTCGGTGTTCCTGATCTAATTTCTGTCGGTATCGTTGCCCTGATTTCTTGCGTTGGCTTCAGTCTTCCTATTGCCATTCGATTGTTTCGAATGAAGCTACAAGATCTATTGAATGACGACACGATGGGGGCTGGGCGAATGTCCTCGCAATTGGCAGTGCTCGCATATGCTCCGCTAGTTGTTGCTTTCTTCGGTCTTTCGATTTGGCTCATGGATTCATTTCGAAATGCGATCTATCTCACGGGTGGGATCATCGCTGCGATTTTTCTTGGGTGGAGCCTCGCTCGAGTGTCGTTTAAAGCGTTGTTTCAAGCTTCAAAGCATCAGCCGGGTTTTGCGCGTTTGATCTTCACGAATCTTTCTCGTAGCCGCTTTGGCGTGAACCTTTGTTTCATCACATTGTTGCTCGGAACCTTGGTTTTGAATCTCGTCCCGCATCTCTTACGTTCAGCAATGAACGAGGTGGAACCTCTTCAGGGAAAAGAGGTTCCGGCGCTGTTCTTGTTCAATATTCCAGAGTCGTCACTTCTCGGTCTTCAAGAGATGGTGCAAGAGCAGGGGGCCGAGCTTCGTTTCATTTCTCCCTTCATTCTCGGTCGTTTTATGACGGTGAATGGAAAAGACACCGGCCTTGACCGATTTCAAAGATTTCCAGTGCGAGTGTCTTACCGACCCGAGCAGATTCCGTCAGAGACGATCGTCGCTGGCAAATGGTTCAGTGGTCGACATGATCCTGCATCAAACCAACCCGCTGAAATTTCGGTCGAAGCCAACTTTGCCGATCGCAACAGCCTCAAGCTAGGCGATGTACTTGGTTTCGATGTTCAAGGCGTGCCGATCGAAGGGCGTATCACAAGCTTAAGAAAAGTGAAGTGGACGAGCTTTAATCCGAACTTCTTCATGATGTTTCAACCGGGAGTTCTCGACGACGCACCAAAGACGTATATCGCCAACGTGAACATTCCTGGATTGGATGACGAAAAAAATCGCGCCAAAGTGGAGCTTCAATACGGCATCGTCAAAAATTTTCCTGATCTGAATGTCATCGATATCGGCCGGACAGTCGAGCGGACGCTCGAAATCGCTCGGTCCGTTTTCAAACCGATCCGAGCGATGGCATGGATTGCGGTTCTGATGAGCTTTTTGATTCTTGTCGGTGTGATCGTCCACAACGTGCGAATGCGAAATCCTGAGATCGACATTCAAAAAATGCTGGGTGCTGATCGAACATTGATTCGCAATTTGATTGTCGGTGAATATCTAACTCTGGCGGGTCTTGCGACTCTGTTCGGTGGTGTTTTTGCTGTCGCTCTCACCTGGATTGTCACAGAAAGAATTTTTGAGATTGAGATGAAGGTTGATTGGATGCCTTTGGCGTTCTCGATGTTTGTGACAATTGGTCTCACG
>DATLHP010000267.1:0-4492 GCA_035539835.1 Bdellovibrionales bacterium | reverse complement strand
ACGAGCCCATTTTTTCTGATTTGATTTTCGAACGATCCCAAACCGTGACTTTGAGTTTCGAACCTTTCGCAGCCTTCACGGTTTCTTCAGCGAGGATTGTCGGAGTCATGCGGTTGCCGGGGCGATCGCCGAGCCAACGACAGAAGTTAACGCTCTCAGCAATCGCGATTCCGTTCTCAATGCCACGATCGTAAGTTTTTGCTTTCAAACGGCTGACGATGTCGAGTCGTTCTGGAGACGAGGATTCTTTTTTCTCTTTGAAGTCAGTGAATGCGTAAGATGCGAGGAGTGCACCTTCAGTCATCGACTGAACCGTGAGATCGGCCGCGATCGTGTTGTGTGGAAGTGAGTCCATCGCAACGGCGACAGACTTCATTTTTGAACCTTTAAGCGCATTGATCGCGGAAGCCATCGCTTGGCGAAGAGTTTCGTGATTCATCGACTTCGCATCACCCAAACCAACAACGAGAAGGTGGCGCGCGCCTCCGAGATGAGCGTCGCGGAAAAGGACGGTTTCGTTAGGTGCGCCCGAAACGGCTCCGTCTTCTGATGCTGAGAGGATTTTCATTTCGAGAGCTTTCGAAACGCCTTCAACCATTGCCTTCGGGCCCGGTTTTGCGTCTTTCGATGCTTTCTTGGTGCTGTTCTTCTTCGTACCGTTTTTTCCCTCGACTCGTTTCGATGTGAAAACAACCAAGGTATCGACACCCAGATTCTCGAGGTTCGATTTCTTCATTTCGATCTTCATCGCATCATCCTTCTTGCAGCCTGACTTTGGTCCAGCCTCACTGACCGGCGCCACATTTCGAGATGTGCTTTTTCAGCTTTGTTTAGCTGTCGCAAAGCGCAATAATCTCAAATGCAGACTGAAACAGTTTTTTAACGCGCAAATCATGTCTCTGTCACAGTGAAAAGCGACCCATCGAGCTGGTCTGGCCCTACAAATCCTCTAACTGATGACCGACAAGAGCTTGTCAACTAAGCGAGAGTTACGACATTGATGTTGCAGCTCTTTTTGAGTTGAAGTTGTGCAAATTCGAAAGGATCTCCGGTGCCTTTGATTCCCATCGTTGTCGAACAAACATCTCGAGGCGAGCGTAGCTACGATATTTATTCCCGACTCTTGAGGGACCGGATCATCATGATCGGCACGCCGATCACTGACGATGTGGCGAACATTGTCATCGCTCAGATGCTATTTCTCGAAGCTGACAACCCAGATAAAGATATCCAGCTCTACATTAACTCACCGGGTGGTAGCGTTACTGCGGGTTTGGGTATCTATGACATTATGCAGTTTGTTAAATGTGAAGTGGCGACAACGTGCATTGGCCTTGCAGCCAGCATGGGCTCGTTGCTTTTGGCCGCTGGCGCAAAGGGCAAGCGATATGTCCTTCCGCACGCGCGTGTTATGATCCATCAACCGCACATTATGGGCGGCCTCTCGGGACAAGCGAGCGATATCGAAATCCATGCTCGCGAGATGATCAACACGAAGAAGCGCCTGACCGAGATCTACGCGACACATACTGGTAAGGATTTTGAGTCGCTGAGCAACTCGATGGACCGCGACTACTTCTTGAGCGCGGAAGAGGCGAAAGACTTCGGACTCGTTGATCACGTAGTAAAAGTCCGCAAAGGCACGAAGTAAGGACCAGGGGAAGAGAGACAGACGATGAATAGAAAAGAAACGACATCAGGCCTCCTTCGCTGCAGCTTCTGCGGAAAGAGCCAAAACGAAGTCAAAAAATTGATCGCTGGTCCTGGTGTTTACATCTGTGACGAGTGTATCGAACTCTGTAACGACATCATCGCTGAAGAGCGTGATCGTGAAGACAGTGCGAAAGCGACGCTGAAGGTTCCGCGTCCGATCGACATCAAAACTCATCTCGACGATTACGTGATCGGACAAGACAAGGCGAAAAAGGCCCTCTCTGTCGCGGTTCACAACCACTATAAGCGTATCAACAGCATGTCGACCTCGAAAAAAGACGAAGTCGAATTGGCAAAGTCGAACATTCTCCTGATCGGTCCAACCGGTTCGGGAAAGACGCTTCTCGCACAAACGATCGCTCGTATCTTGAACGTTCCATTCGCGATGGCGGATGCGACGACTCTCACAGAGGCGGGTTATGTCGGTGAAGACGTTGAGAACGTGGTTCTCAACCTCTTGCAAGCTGCAGACTACGATGTCGAGAAGGCACAAAAAGGCGTCATCTACGTCGACGAAATCGATAAGATCACTCGTAAGTCTGAAAACCCTTCGATCACTCGTGACGTTTCGGGCGAAGGCGTTCAGCAAGCACTTCTGAAAATTCTTGAAGGCACGGTTGCGAATCTTCCGCCGAAGGGTGGTCGAAAACATCCACAACAAGAATTCATTCAGGTCGATACGTCTAACATTCTCTTCATCGTTGGTGGAGCTTTCGTCGGTCTGGAAAAGGTCGTGGAAAACCGCCGCAATTCGAAGTCGCTCGGCATCACGGCGGACATCAAATCACAAGCTGAAAAAGATCGTGATGTAAACGTTCTCCAGCTAGTCGAGCCAGACGATCTTGTGAAATATGGTCTCATTCCAGAGTTCATCGGACGTCTTCCAGTCGTAGCGGTCCTAGACCCGCTTGAAGAAGAAGCGCTCATCGACATCCTAATCAAGCCTAAGAACGCTTTGACCAAGCAGTATCAAAAACTCTTTGGTTTTGAAAAAGTGGATCTTAAGTTCACCGACGCGGCTCTTCGCGCCATTGCAAAAGAAGCGCTCGTTCGCAAGACCGGTGCGCGCGGTTTGCGCGGCGTGATCGAGAGTTCGATGTTGGACATCATGTTCGAAATTCCTTCCAAACCGAACGTCAAGGAATGTATCATTGATGAAGAGGTCATCACCCTCGGCAAGGCGCCAAAGTTGACGTTCAGAACTGAAGAAGAGCTGGAGGACATTTCCAAAAAATCGGATGACTCAGCAGAGAGTGCGTAAGCACACGAAGCCGAAGCAGACGATTCTCTTCTCAAGGACTGTTCGAAGATAAAAAGCGACTCCAAATCTAGGCTCGAATTCAAGGGGAACTCGAGCCAAGACGCAAAAGGGTGACGAGAGACGACGGTTGCATCAGCAATACGGTCTCTGACCGAAAGCGCCCATTGGAAGGAGCACGCTATGAGTGAAGGCCCAGGACGGTCTGAGACTTACAAACTCCCATTACTACCACTGCGGGATTTGATCATTTTCCCGCATATGATGATGCCGTTGTTTGTCGGCCGCGAAAAGAGCATCAATGCTCTTGAAGAGGCGATGGGCAAGCAGACTGACATCGTGCTTGCGGCGCAAAGAGACGCAAAGACGAACAACCCAGAGCCAAGCGACATCTATGATGTCGGTACTGTGGGTACAATCATTCAGCTTCTTCGCCTTCCGGACGGAACGGTGAAGGTGTTGGTTGAAGGTAAGCGTCGCGTTCGTATCGAGAAGTTCACTCCGAACGACAACTACTTCGTTGTCGAAGTTTCGGATCTTCCCGAAAAATCGGACAGCCCAGTTGAAGCACAAGCTCTCATGCGCTCGGTGAAAACGACGTTTGAGCAGTACGTGAAACTCAACAAGCGTATTCCACCAGAGATTCTGATGCGTGTATCAACGATCGATGCAGCGGGTGAACTCGCAGACATCATCGTTGCTCAGCTCAATCTCAAACTTGAAGACAAACAAAAGATTCTCGAAATCTCGGATCCAGGAAAACGTCTCGAGCAACTTTTGAATCTCATGACAGGCGAAATCGAAATTCTCGAAGTCGAGAAGAAGATCCGCACTCGCGTGAAGAAGCAGATGGAGCGCTCGCAGAAAGAGTACTATCTGAACGAGCAGATGCAGGCGATTCAGAAAGAGCTCGGCGAGAAAGATGATTATCAAGCCGAACTCGCTGAACTCGAAGAAGCGACTCGCAAAAAGAAATTCAGCGATGAAGCTCGCGAAAAGACTCTGAAGGAAATCAAGAAACTCAAGATGATGTCGCCAATGTCGGCCGAAGCTACGGTCGTCAGAAACTACATCGATTGGATGCTCGGACTTCCTTGGCAGAACTATTCGACTGATAAACACGATATTGCGAAGGCCGAAGAGATCTTGGATGACGACCACTGGGGTCTTGAGAAGGTCAAAGAACGTATCCTCGAGCATCTCGCTGTTCAAGCGATCGCTCCGGATATGAAAGGGCCTATTCTTTGCCTCGTCGGACCTCCAGGGGTTGGTAAGACATCACTTGCACGCTCGATCGCGAAGTCTTTGAACAAGAACTTCTCGCGTATTTCGCTCGGCGGTGTTCGTGACGAAGCAGAGATTCGTGGTCACCGTAAAACATACGTTGGTGCGATGCCGGGTAAGATCCTGCAAGCGCTTCGCAAAGTTGATACGGGCAACCCAATTCTCCTTCTCGACGAGATCGATAAGATGGCGAACGACTTCCGTGGTGATCCGGCATCGGCTCTCCTCGAAGTTCTC
>DATLHP010000266.1:0-2459 GCA_035539835.1 Bdellovibrionales bacterium | reverse complement strand
AGATTTACGCCGTGCTGCCGGTTTCGCTCGTCCTTTCGAACGCAAGCTGCGCTCAAGAAGCGGCATCAGATCGGTGACATTGGTATTTGTCGGAGCCGGCGCTTCTTCTGTCTCTGGTGCGGCTTCTGTCTCGCCAGATTTGATTTTGGCTTCGATGCGCTTGCGCAAATCTGTCTGATAGGTGTCTTTGTATTTTTCAGGATTCCATTTGGTCGTCATGTCAGCGACGAGACTCTCGGCCATTTTGATTTCTTTTGCCGAAATACGAATTTTTTCGAGATCAATGTCTTCAAGAAACTTCGCCTCTTTCACTTCACGAATTTCGTGAGCGTAACGAAGCGTTTCTAGA
Source organism: Bdellovibrionales bacterium (assembly GCA_035539835.1). Taxonomy (GTDB): domain Bacteria; phylum Bdellovibrionota; class Bdellovibrionia; order Bdellovibrionales; family JAMPXM01; genus DATLHP01. The sequence goes on along the minus strand of DATLHP010000266.1, from coordinate 2,110 downwards.
ATGATGTAATCTCCGCGAGTCATCATCGCGACCAGGTGCTGCTTATTGCGAATGACAAATTGCCCGACCGCCGCACGCTTGGTTTTCTCTAGAACCGACCGTAGAAGGACGTAGCCTTTTTCGCCGTTTTTCCCCGGCACAAGATAGTACGGAGTATCAAAGAGCAATGGATCAAGATCGTCCAAAGCCACAAAATCTTCGATGTCGATGGTTTGCGTCGCCTTCGGATTGGCCTTCTTAAAGTCTTGATCCGTAATGATGACGAATTGATTCTTTTGGTACTCATAGCCCTTCACGATGTCTTTTCGGTCGACTTCCTTACCGGTGGTCTTATTGATTTGGCGATAACCAATCGGTGAATGATCGCGTTTATCGAGCATTCGGAAACTCAACCGTTCTTGCTGCTTTGCTGTGAGAACCACGACGGGAATATTGATGAGCCCGAAGCTGATTGCTCCGCTCCAAATACCGCGTGGCATTTTGTCCTCCCCTTCACATCGGCCGACGTGAAAGTCCTATTTTCGTCCGGTGATGGGAGTGAGAGCCAGTGACGAGATCGCGTAGATCTCGAAAAAGAAAAGGACTCCCCGAACAGAGGAGTCCTTCATTTGCTTAGTAACCTGATGTACCTGAACCCGATGAGCTGTTTTCGTCGAGCTTCTTGTCCATGTCTGAATCCATAGTGTCTGAATCCATCGTACTCGAGTCGATTGTACCTTCGTCCATCGTGCCTTGATCCATCGTCGTTCCGCTCGAAGTTGAATCCATTGATCCACCTGTCGATTGTTCTTTCTTCTTTTTAGTCTTTTTCTTTTCGACTGTTTCAGTCGAAGTCGTTGTACCTGAAGTGCTCGACTTCAGATCGCCCGTCGACGAACCGCTCATTGAAGAGCTGTCAGCCGGTGGGTTGACTGTTGTGCTAGTCGAAGTCGACTCAGTCGAAGTCGTTGTGCCGCTCGCTGTGCCGGAGCCGTTCACGACGGGCGCTGATGCGCTCGGTTCAGACGTCGAACCTTGGTGCTTGCTTGCTTCGTTAGCGAGTACAAAAGCTGGAACCATCAAGGCCGTGGCCAAACCGGCTTTAAGCAATGTATCTGAGAAACGTTTCATCGTTTTAACTCCTTCAGTTTCCTCCCGCGCTTTAAGCGCAGGATGTGTTGGATAGAGAAGGATTTAACAACGTTAGAACGATCAGTTCTTGTGGTGTTCGTGGAAATCGTATTGCGGATACGACATGCGGGGTTTTATTTCCCGGCGGCGATTTCGGCGAGCTGTCCTGCGAGATCGAGGTCTGAGCCGTCTTCATCAGTGAGGCCGTTATTGTCTTTCCAAGTTTGGGGCGACTCTGGGTGAGCTCCGCTCAAAACAACGTGGCCCGAACCGAAGGTCATATGAATTGCGCCAGGAAGACGGTCTTTGCCGTAGGTCGCGATCACGTCGACAACGGGCTTAGAGTCACCGATGAGGAAGGTTGCGCCACCATTGAAGAACACGTGGCGTCGTTTGCCCTGCCAGTTCATCCACACCATATCGATGTTGTCGGTATCATTGACCTCGTAATCTGCTGTTGAAAAAGGCAGAAGACCGATGCCGACGACTTTTCCGTCGTCATCAACAGTCGTGTCAGCCAAGAATGCTCCGGCGCAGAATCCGAGATATCCGCCGCCCTGCTTCACAAAGTCACGAATCAGAGCCATGCGTTCTTTGCCGAGAGCTTTTGCCGCCGAAATCGCATTTCCGGCAGGCTGAACCCACATCACCGCACCTTCAAAAATCTCTGGTGTGACTTCGCTAGCGCTTACGTAATCAACCGGAAGACCGAGAACGCGAACCGCTTTTGCCGCTGCTGCCGCACAGCTGTTGCAGCCACCGATGCCGCGGTAAACAATAATTTTCTTGGTCTTTGCTTTGACCGGGGTCGCCTGAGAAACACTAGGCAAAATCGCTGATGCTGCGAACAAGATTGAAAGCGCGAATGCGATTCCGAAGCTGTTTACTCTTTGCATGAAGCCGACCTCTTGGATGAATGATCTAACTGATGACCCGGCTAGACAACGGAATCTTAGGCACGTTAGAAATCGTTGTCCAACAGAATTACACAGAAAAATAC
>DATLHP010000265.1:0-9209 GCA_035539835.1 Bdellovibrionales bacterium | reverse complement strand
GGCTTCGTTGAGCTCGATAAGATCGATGTCTTTGAACGAAAGCCCTGCACGCTTCAATGCGAGAGGTGTCGCATAAGCGGGGCCGAGACCCATTCGCTCTGGCTCGAGACCCGCATATCCGTAGCCACGAATGCGCGCGATCGGCTTGTAGCCAAGAGCTTGCGCTTTTTCACGACTCATCAAAAGAACCATGGCTGCACCATCGGTGATCGGACATGCGTTACCCGCCGTGACCGTTCCCGTTTTACGATCGAAGATCGGCTTCAACTTTCCGAGAGCCTCCATCGTCTGGCTTTCTCGAGGACCGATGTCTTCTGAAACAACATCTTTGTACTCTGGCGGCAAGAACACCGGAGTAATCTCTTGAGCAATGCGCCCAGCTTTGATCGCCGCCGCCGCTTTCAAGTGCGATTGCAGAGCGAATTCGTCTTGGTCTTTACGAGTGATGCCCCACTCTTTTGCGAGAAGCTCGGCTGTTTCGCCCATGTTTTTTCCGACAAAAGGATCTGTGAGACCCTCGATGATCGAGAAAACTGGTTTATGCGGAGTTCGTTGCATTGGATTTGTCGAAACCATTTCGACGATCTGTTGCAGGTCGGCTTTCATCAACGCGCCGAGAGCAGCGAGACGTTGCCCTGTCGTTTTCGCTGTCGCAAGCTGACCAATAATTTTCGTGATCGCCTTCGGAATCAAGAGCGGCATTTGCGACATGCTCTCTGTACCGCCGGCGATGACGACATCCATCGTTCCAGATTTAATACGTTCAAAGCCGCCGCTGATACTCTCCATCGCTGAAGCACAGTTGCGATGAACCGTGAACGCGGAAGTTTTTTGCGGAATGCCTGAGTTCAGTGCCACGACACGCGAGATGTTCACGGCATCCGGAGGATTTCCGGTGTTACCGATAATGACCTCGTCGACCAAGTTTGGATCGAGATTTGTTTTTGCCAGTAGTTCTTTGAGTGCTGTGCGCCCGAGCTCTGCCGGGTGAACGTTCTTCAGCTTGGTGTCCGATTTGGCGAAAGGTGTGCGAACCCCTTCGACCACCACCACATCGCGGCTGCTCGGTGTTGACGATGACATGACTAACTCCTCTTCGAGTACAAACTTGCGGCGCCTGAAGGCGCCCCTTTTAAAGCCTAAGTGCGAGGTATTCATTGTCAACGATCGGCGACCACGATGCCGAGCGTTAACTGCGCACATCCGAAGACATTTCCGCGATTTTCCGTCAACCGAAGCCAGCACACCGAAGGTTGACTTAAATAGCCTCGAAACCTAGGCTAAGATCCTATTTTCAAAAGGTTTTTAAAAGACGAAGTGCTGTCAAAAGACGCATTAGAGTGATTGCTCTATTTAGGTCTCGAAACAACTTCATCGACCGAGGCAGGAACCATAATGACCATCGATAAAGAAGCTCTCGACTATCACAGCTCACATCCTCCGGGAAAAGTCGAAGTCAACTCAAGCAAACCATGCAACACGGATAAAGATCTCGCTCTCGCCTACTCTCCTGGCGTCGCAGCTCCGTGCAAAGAAATCGCGAAGGATCCAGACAAGGTTTACGACTATACGACGAAGGGAAATCTCGTCGCCGTCATCACCAATGGAACAGCTGTTCTCGGTCTTGGCGATATCGGCCCCGCTGCGGGCAAGCCAGTCATGGAAGGCAAAGGCGTTCTCTTCAAGCAGTTCGCCAACATCAACGTTTTCGATCTCGAGTTGAACACGAAGAGCGTCGACGAGTTTTGTAACGCAGTCAAAGTCCTCGAACCTACTTTTGGCGGCATCAACCTCGAAGACATCAAAGCACCTGAGTGTTTCGAAATCGAAGAGCGTCTGAAAAAAGAAATGAACATTCCGGTGTTCCACGACGATCAGCACGGGACTGCGATCATCTCGGGTGCAGCACTGATCAACGCGTGCGAAGTCACTGGCCGTAAAATGTCGGAAGTGAAAGTCGTCATGAACGGCGCAGGTGCTGCATCGATTTCGTGCGCACGCATCTTCATCGCTCTCGGTGTTCAGCCGCGAAACCTGGTCATGTGTGATTCGAAAGGTGTCGTCTATAAAGGCCGCACTGAAGGCATGAACCGTTACAAAGCAGAATTTGCCGTCGACACCCCGATGCGCACTTTGACGGACGCCCTCAAAGGCGCCGATTGCTTTATTGGCCTTTCGGTCGCAGGCGCAGTCACTGGCGAAATGATTAAGTTGATGGCCCCTCGGCCACTTGTTTTTGCAATGGCAAACCCAGATCCAGAAATCCTGCCGCCTGACGCGAAAGCCGCTCGCCCTGACGTCATCATGGCGACAGGCCGCTCGGACTTCCCGAACCAAGTGAACAACGTTCTCGGATTTCCGTTCATCTTCCGCGGAGCACTCGACGTTCGCGCAACCCAGATCAACGAAGAGATGAAGCTCGCAGCCGTTCACGCGCTTGCGAAACTCGCGCGCGAAGACGTGCCTGAGAAAGTTTCGGCAGCTTACGGCGGCCAGCAGTTCTCGTTCGGACCTGAGTACATCATTCCGAAGCCATTCGATCCGCGCGTTCTTTTGTGGGTCACACCGGCCGTTGCGAAAGCGGCAATGGATACCGGCGTCGCTCGCCGTCCGATTACGGATTTCCAAGCGTATCGCGATCGTCTCGAAGCCTTCCAAGGAGCGAAGACGAGCTTCGTTCGTTCGGTCATGCACCGGGTGAAAAATCAGGCGAAAGAGAAGAAAGAGAAACTTCCGCTCATCATCTTCCCAGAAGGTTCGAGCTCGAAAGTTTTGAAAGCGATGCACACGATCAACCGCGAAGGCATCATTCGTCCGGTGCTTCTCGGCTATACTGATGTCGTTCGCGCGAAGATCAAAGAACTTGGTTTCAGCGAACTCGCTGAATTGCCGATCGTTCAACCTTCGCAACATCCAAAGTTCAAAGAATACGTTGATCGTCTCTTCACGTCTCGTCAGCGCAAAGGCGTTACGCTTCGTGAAGCTGAGCGCTTGATGTCGAATCCTGACTACTTTGCTGCGATGGCTGTACACGTTGGCGATGCTGACGGCATGGTGACCGGCGCAACTCAGAACTACGCCGATTGCGTTCGCCCAATCCTCGAGATCATCGGCTCAGGAAAACGCGGAGTCGCATCGGGCCTCAATCTCGTCATGTTCAAAGACAAGATGATGTTCTTCACCGACACGGCAGTAAATATCGATCCAACGGCTGAACAGTGCGCGACGTTCGCGATCCACGCAGCTCGCATCGCCGAGTACTTCAAGATTCAACCGAGAATCGCGATGCTCTCGTACACGAACTTCCGCGGAAAAGGCGACAGCCCCGCAAAAATGAAGCTCGCAGCGGGCCTCGTGAAAAAGAACTACCCACACTACATCGTCGACGGCGAAATGCAGGCCGACACTGCGGTGAACCCAGAAATCGTGGAAAGAATCTTCCCGTTCTGCGAAATTAAAAACGGCGCAAACATCTTGGTTTTCCCAAATCTCGATGCCAGCAACATTTCGTACAAACTGGTGCAACAACTGGGCGGAGCCGAAGTCATCGGACCATTCTTGTTAGGCATCCGAAAACCAGCAAACGTTCTTCAAAGAACTTGCAGCGTAGAAGACATCGTCAACACCGTCGCCCTCACGGCTCTTCAAGCCCAAGCGATGAAAGAGATGTCATCCACAGTGATGTCGTGAAGTGAGGTCGCAAGTTTACCTTTTCCAGAAAAGGTAAACTTGCACGCAACAAACTCTACCTTCCCCAGGGAATGTAAGAGCGCATCGAACAGTCGATGCGCTAGCTATCGGAATGCGTTTGGTCTGTTTACACCAAAGTCTTACTACCGTAGGCTCAACTGCTTTTGTGCCAGTAGATCTGTCGAAGTTACCGACGAAGCTCGCTAAGGCGCTCTAGGAAGTTTGTCTCTTTACTTGAAGAGATTGCGTGGAGCTGCTTTATCCGATCGGATTTTTGTGAGCGATCGATCAATGCATAGACTTTCACGGCATCATCGGAAGCGACTAGCGGAACGCTGTTCTTAATCGTGATCTGAAGGTCGTCTTTGTTCAGGGTGATGTCATTGCCTTTTGCCACTCCCATCACGCGCCCGCCTTTGAATGGATAGAAGCTCAAAGCAACCAAGCCTGCATGTGTTTTAAGACCAATAAATTTTCCTGGGTATTCGTCGGTCGTAGTCCACAAGCGTCCGGTGTTATCAAAGACGGCCGCGTTCTTTAGATTGATCTCCATGTCTTGAATATCCACGACTTCATCAGCTTGCTTGAGTCGCGGCGTGAAACGAACAACCACTCGCTCTTTCTCATCTTCGATCACCCAATTCACTGGTGCGAAGTCTTTGAGCTCGAAATTTTGTTCGCGCAACAGTTTTCCAATGACAGGCTCCCGGCTGTTTCCACGCGCCATCGATTCGTATTGTGCAATCGTTCCGACAATACGGCCGTCGTTTTCCACACGCCATTTGTGAGTCAGTGCAATTTGCTTTCTGTTCTTTTCTTGAAATGACCAGTTACTTTCAATTTTCCCAGTTTGGCTGAACTCCCAGCCGCGATGCTCACCGACCTGATAAAGAAGTCGGCCGTTTGAATCCGTAATGAAAATATCTCCTTCGAGGAGAAATGACTTTCGTAACTCATCGGCTGAAATCGGCTTACCTCGATTGTTTGTGCCGCTAAAATCATTGTCTGCAGCCAGAGCTGAAAAACCGATGCATAAAGAGAGAAGAGCGATTGATGTTTTCATAAAAAATATCCTTCTAATTCAAATTAAGTTTGCGAGCGGCCACTCAGTCTGTCTTGACGTAAATACGCTCAACGGTTGCATCTGCAGAATCAAAACTCGTTTCGATACCTGGTTTTGTCTCATGACGAGGCTGAGTGAACTTGGTCGCTCCGAAACCAATCACGATCCCGACAATCATCGCTACGGCGACACCACGCCAACCAAAATCACGTTTGATTTTCAACGGCGCTTGCGCAGCTCCGCGCACAGCCCGCTTCCACTTCTGAACCTGGAGGTCTGAGGGTTTGTTTTGCTGAAACTCAGCCAGAAGTTTTTTTAATTCTGCGTCGGTCATGCTTCCTCCTTGGAACTCATGAATTGAGAGAGCTTTTTCTTTGCACGATGGATATGACTCTTGATCGTGCCCTCTGGCATGCGAATCATCGTCGAAATCTGTGAAATACCGACGTCATCGTCGATCATCAAAGACAATATCTGTTGCTCAGGCGCCGAGAGCGCTTTGAACTGGGCCTGCAACTTCACCAAAAGGTCATTTTGAATCATCTCAGATTCAAACTCGGTCACACCATTCACATCTTTGGCGAAGGCAGTTTCGAGCCTGATGACTCGACTTTGACTCCCACGATGCTCAAGGGCGACATAGTGGCCGATGCCGAAAGCCAGCATGGCGAGGTTACCGCGTCGCGGGTCGTATTTCGATTCACGGACCTTCTGGACCAGTCGAATCAAAGTCTCCTGGGTTAGATCGTCGGCAACATCGAAGGGAAAGCGCGCCGAGAAATAGGCATAAAGCCTTGGTCCCAGGTCGCTAACAATGTCATCCCAATCGAATTCGCCGTCCATCGATACTATTTGGGCCCCCGACGGCAAAAGGTTGCAAACAAATAAATATTTTTCTGAAACGGACGGTGGGCATGCTACGAAGGGTTCATGAAACTCACTCGCCTCTTAGACCTCCACCAGAAGCATCAAGCTCGGGGAATCCCTGAAAGCTTTGGCGATGGATTTCTTATGGAACACAACTCTGTGTTTCGTAGAGTGAGGGACGCCGCTCTTAAGCATGGGTATCGGTTCACTAACGAGCGAAACGATGCCTACGAAACGTTTCCGCTATTGCAGCTCGATTCGTTGCTGCAGCAAAAGCGGATTCCGTATTCAAACAACACGGCGGCTTTTGCGACACTTTCCGCTCAAGCGACGGATGCACTTTCTTGGGCTGATCTCGATGGCAATCTCAAAAAGAACTTCGTGTTTCACGAAGGCGCGCACGCAATCGCGCGATCGATCGCCGACAATGCTCTCGGGCCTATCGCCCGCGGTCAGAGCGTTGAAGCACAACGAGAATTCGCACTTCGCATGCTCGTCGAAGAATCTTGCGCCAACACGGCCGAACTTCTCGGAGTTTCTGAAACGGCCGATCAAGCGCATCGGATTTTCTATGAAATGAACTCATACGTCTGTGAATTCGAGAGTCGTACGAACCTAAAGAACGCGCTGACCGAAATCGGCGGCCCTACCGTCGCGAAGTTTATGATTCTTGCCTATCTTCACGCGAATCTTTTGCGAGAATCGATCGATGAACGGTCATTCAAATCCATTACGACCATCGCGTCGAAAGACGATCTGAATCCGGCGAAGTTAAAAACGCTGCGAGCACTTGGTAAAATCGCATTCAATCTCAGCGAGCGCTTTCGTGTGCAAACGACAGGATTCCATTTGCGCCTAGCCGGAGTTACAACGCCACCCGAAGAATTGTTCGACTTCGATTATCTCGATGCGATTCAGCGGAACCAGGGCTATCAAGCGCTGATCAATGGTTGCGTCACCGTGTACACACAGCCTTAATTCTGAAGCTGAAACTGTGGCCGAGTGATCGTTTGCTGACGGCTTTGGATGGCGTGGATTTCGACGAGCTTTTTGAGATCCAAGAGATTGATTTCTAGATCGCCAATATCGATGTTGAAATTCTTGAAGCCTAGGCTTTCATGAAACAAGCGATTCTCTTTTCTCGGGCCATTGAGATTCGCGACGTAGGCGCTCGAGTCATGGACTCGAAGGCAGAGAAATCTGTTTCCGTATGATGAGACAAACGAAACCTTCTCAACGTCACACCATGGAATTTTACCGACTCCGATGCGCGCATCGTGGACACCTTCGTCATCGATGACTAGGTAGGGATTCATTTTCGTAATCATCTCAAACGCAAGAAGCGCCACAAGAGCAAGCGCTCCGCAGACAATCGCCAGAACATGGCTCACAGACATCCAAGAATAGACGGCCGCCGCAGTGAGAACCGCAAACAAAGCAAGGAAAGAGCTGTAACGCGAGCCTGGCGCGCTCATGGTTATACGCATAGACAGAGAATAAATGAGCCGCCGGCTGGCTTCATCTGTCAGGATTCTGTCACCTAAGATTTTCATACCGCCCCATGGGAGACTAATAGGAGCCGTAAAGGATTTTTTGGCTTCGGAATCCCATTTGGGGCGCAGGTACGTCTCTATTCGTTTACAGCTCCGCCCCATGATTCTTTCTTGCTGCTCGCCCTTTTTTAGGGCGAAAATATGGTTAAGCCACAAGAACGTGGCGGTTTGGGAGGTCGGCGCCTCATCTTGAGACGGCGACCAATTGACTGAACTGAAGCTGCTCGAAAGGCCCTCCGCAATTCGGCGGTCGGTGTTTGAGGGTTTCGAATGAAGGAGAAAGCGCGATAGGAGCATCGATTTTAAAGAACCAAGAACGAGTGATCGTTGTTGGCGTCGGACTGAAATCAGATTCTTTCGTCGATCTTAAACAATCCCTGGCTGAGCTAGAAGAGCTCGCCATCGCCGCTGGCGGAGAGGTTGTGGGTTCTCTCACCCAAGTCCTCCCCGAGTACAAACCAGCCACTCTCATCGGATCCGGAAAAGTTGAAGAGATCAAAGAGCTCGTCACTGAGGCAGCTGCTACGGTCGTTATCGTCGACCATCAACTCTCTGGTATCCAAACGCGGAACCTCGAGAAAGAGTGGAACGTGCGGGTTTTGGACCGCAACCAAGTCATTCTCGACATCTTCGCGATGAGAGCACAAACCTATGAAGGTAAGCTGCAAGTCGAACTTGCGCAGATGCTCGATCAGCTCCCACGCATGGTCGACGCCTGGATGGGGTCTCTTTCTCGTCAAGGTGGCGGTATCGGAACAAGGGGTCCCGGTGAAACGGCCCTCGAAATGGACCGTCGCCGCATTCGCGACCGCGTAAAGGTTATTAAAAAACAACTCGAAACCGTTCGCGCCAATCGCTCGCAACACAGAAACTCGCGCAAACGGAACAAGATTCCGAGCTTCGCTCTCATCGGTTACACGAACACCGGTAAGTCGACGCTTCTGAACAAGCTCACGCACTCGCAAGTTCTGGCGAAGGACCAAGTGTTCGCGACTCTTGATCCAACGACACGCAAGGTTCACCTACCCGACACTTCGGGTGCGGTCATGACCGACACGGTTGGATTCATCAGAAAACTTCCGCCGCAATTGATCGAGGCGTTCAAAGCGACACTCGAAGAATCGGCTGAAGCAGATATTCTCGTTCACGTCGTCGATCTCTCGAGCAACCAGATGCAGACGCAGATGGAAGTCGTCAGCCAGCTCATTAAAGAGTTCGGATGGGATTCGAAGCCGGTGATTACCGTCTTTAACAAGATTGACCAAGCTCCGTTTGAGCGACAGTTCCAAGTGAAGGCGTTCCCACGCGTCTTCGTATCAGCGCAAACGGGCGAAGGTATCGATCGCTTGAAGCGAGTGATGACAGAGGCTGTTCAGGCGCTTCAGCAAGAAGTCGAACTCTTCTTCCCGAAGTCGCAGGAGCATCGCATCTTCGATCTTGGTCGCGAGACACAGATCACACGTAAAGAGTCTGCTTCGAGTGGAACGATCTGTGCGGCGCATATGACGCCGTCGCTGCTCTCACGCTGGAAAGAGTTTTTGGTCACGGCCGAATCCGTCGGATAAGGCGATCGAGAAGGTCTTACGGAAGCAAGACTAGTCCGCGACCACTTTGACGAGCCGTGCTTCGTCGCTGACAATAGCCTCATGCCCAGACAGATCATTGCTCCTCTTGCGATCGCATTCGCGCTTCTTCCATTGAAGGCCATGGCGCATCCTAAGATCGGGGCTTCTCTCGTTAACGCGGCTGTTGAGACATTGTTCATTGGTGCTCCGATTCCGAATCTGGATGGCGGCCCGCTTACAATCACTCCGCAATACGGCATCTTAAAAACAAAACTCGTGAACAAATCCAGTGTCCCTGAAGGGGCTTTGAAAGCCAATTACTCGGGCGAAGTGAATGGAAATAGCGCTGGGCTCGGACTCACCTTTCCGTCGAATGGCGATCTCAGTTTCTTCATCTACGCCACCGGCGCACAACAGAGCGGCGATTTTCAAATCGCCTACGATGCGGCACCGACCGTTCGCTACACCGAC
>DATLHP010000264.1:0-6056 GCA_035539835.1 Bdellovibrionales bacterium | reverse complement strand
GTAATAGACTGCTCGAAACACTAGCACCGTTGCCATGATTTCGTGTTCTGGGAGTTGATGCTCCAAAATCTCCAGGAAAACGGCCTCGGTAACACCGAGCCCAGCAGGAACGTGTGTGATGACTCCGGCAAATCCACTAATTAGAAAGATGGCGAGAACCTCGGAAAATGGAATCCGTTGTTTAAATAGAACGTAGATGACCGAAGCAATCGCTAGCCATGATAGCGATGACAAGACGAGTTGAGCGAGCGCCATGCGTCCGGTTGGAAGGTCGAAGGGCTTATTGAAGAGCTTGATCTCTCGTCGTCGGAAGAATTGACATGCAAAAAGATAGGCGAGTGCGCAGGTCAGCATTACTGCGCCGATCGAGTGAAGAATCCCAATTGGAAACCCCCAATCAGGAGGAAGTCGAGGCGGTGCGAAAGTAAGAATCAGACCACTGAGCAGCACATACCCTGACCAGTTGGAAAGAATGCTAAAACCGATAATACGAGCGGTGATTTTTCCTTCAAGTCCGAAGCGTGAGTAGATTCTAAATCGAAATGCAATCCCGCCAATGATGGAACCCAGGTTCAGATTGAATGCGAAACTCAAAAATGCGGCCAGTGCTGACTTTGCGGCGGAGACGCGATGACCAATTTGAATTTTTGAAAGCACGTCGAAGGTTCCATACAGCGCATAGCTGATGACCGTGCACATTAGAGCGAGCGACAGAGTCGTGAGATCGAAATCGACGAGCGACCTGCCGACATCGCCCCAATGAATCGTGCGGGCTTTTTGAAAAGCTGCGTAAATGCCGATGCTGAAGAAGGCCCAAGTGGATAAAGCGACGAGCCTTTTTTTTGTCGATTGTTTCAAAGTCCTATCCATTCGTAGAAAAGACGTTGGCCTCTTAATCCCTCGAGAGGATCGGCCCATTTTTTGTTCAATAACCAGCGCGCGTATCGGTCTTCTTCTTCAGGCATGAATTCGCAGAGCATCCGCTCTTGGTTTTCATCGCGCCGATAAGATTCAATCGTTTTAAGAATCGAACGCGTACGCTTGAGCTCATCTTGAACTTCTTGAGCTTCGCGTCCGAGGTGTTCGCCGAGCAGTGTTGCACACCAAGCGGTCGGAACGCTTTCGCTCGAGTTCGTTTCGAAGTCGAATGTGACACAGCATTCTGAATCGAGTCCCAGTGAACGATTGGTGAGGTTTGCCGAGCCAATGCAGACATAGCGACGATCGACAAAGATGAGTTTGCTGTGCACGTGAATGTCGGCTTCGCAATCAGGTAGTGATGGATAGTATACGCCGAGCCGACCGTAGTGATCGTTGACGTGTAGTTTGGCGATTTGACGATTGCGCAAAACGCCGAGCGTTCGTTTTTCCCACCAACCTTGGTGGTCTCTGCCGGTGATGATCACGACTTCGGGACCGCGCTTTTGCGCCAATTTCTTTGCGAGCGCATCAGCAATGGTTCGCGATGAAAGATACTGGCATTCGATATAGATAGAGTCGCGGGCTGAGCGAATGAGATCGATGAATAGACTTTCGATCTCACGTACCTCAGACCAAGAGCGCCAGCGCGCCCGAGTCCGTGAGATCACAACGGGTGTTTTTTTGAATTCACTCTTTAGCGGCGAATTCAAATTCGGGCGGACGGCGTCAAGATGAACTCCAGTCGCCCTCAGCCAGTTTTCACGTGCGAGCTCGGCGAGATCTTGCGCGAGTGGGCCGGTCAATCGAAGTTGTACGTCGTGAATCGGTCGAAACGGTCCATACTTCATTTCGTTCACGGAGTTTTTTGGCCGGTGGTGAATGTCGTCGAGGCGATTGGCGGTGAGATCGATTCCTCCAATGAATGCGATGTTCGAATCGATGACGACCAGCTTTTGATGAAACGAAGCGAACGTTGGAAGACAGGCGTCGAAAACGATCCGGATGCGAGGATGCGAAAGACGTTCGCGCGCTTGTTCTTGTGGTTCGCGGAATCTTTGATAATAAGGGCGAGAGTCCCAAATTAGAATTTTGATTTCCAGATCGGGCTTCCTCTCAACCAAATTCAGAAGAAGGTCACTGAGACGAACAGAAGTCCCGTCGTCTGCGGGAAGTTCAACCTCAGTGCAGAAATCCCATCCTTGAATGAAGACACGTTTTTCTGCATGCATAAGCGTCGCTCGCAGGTCACGGTAGTAGGCGTGGCCGTCAATCAACAGACTGCCGTTCGCCAATGCCGGTCGCTTCCAGCAATTGATGCCGGGCTTGAATAGTTCTTCTTCGGCTTGACCAAGGTAGGGCGCGTGTTCCACGCGACTATTTTATACGGCTTTCACTGTGGGCACTGAGTGTGATTAACTTAAAGAATGAGAGTGAGATTATTAGTCATCGCGATATCTTTGTCGTTCGTTGCTTTGCCAGCATTGCTAGAGGCCGGAGAAAGCAAACAAAAGATCAAAGCCCTTTTTCATAAGGTGACTGTCAAAGTGAAGAAGTCGGCGGAAAAGGCGAAGTAGATTCGATTTTCCCTTGTGCCCATCGAAGCGCTTTTTGCACTCTCGGACTCAAAAGCTCTACAGCCTCTTCATAATTGACCCAGCGAAATTCAGAATGTTCTGCGCGACCCAGTGAGGCGTTAAAGCCAAGCTCTACTTTGTCGCTTGAAACGATGCCGAGGTAGTAGCGAGCGACTTTCTTTCGCGATGTGTATGCTTCGGTTGCATAAAACAGATCGCCCCACGCAAACTGCACAGAATCAATTCCAGTTTCTTCTTTGAGCTCACGAACCGCAGCCGCAATCGGTGCTTCAGCGACATCGACTTCACCCTTTGGAAAATCCCAATAAGAGTAAGCCCGCAAAACGAGAAAGCGGGGAGCGCCGCCCGAAAAATGAATTGGAATGATTCCGGCCGAGAGAATAGACATGGGGATGAGAGTAGCAGAAAAGAAAAAATGGCATAACGGCAGATGGCAGAGTGGCATAAGGGGACGGCATAACGGTCAAAAGGGGAGTGGCGAATGGAAACAGCAAAAGGGTCGTCTGCCGTTGCCATTCTCCTTTCCCTTTGGGCCTATGCCACTATGCCGTGGCCGTATGCCATCTGCCCCTATGCCGTATGCCTTTTGTTTAGAAAGATTTGGTGCGGCCGGAAGGAGTCGAACCTCCGACCACTTGGTTCGAAGCCAAGTACTCTATCCAGCTGAGCTACGACCGCACATGAAGATGACTGAAACGATAGTAGGCCATCACTAGCTCCTCGCAAAGTCTAATCACTGAAATTTTCTTATGGGCAACGTGCACTGGGCGCAGTGTGCGCATGGCTTATCGTTTCTGAAGTGGTGTCGCTTCGATCGATGCTGAATTTTCTGCTCTTCAACATCCAAAGAACTCATGAAGTGAATCGTCGATTGAGATGGAAGCGTGACAGCGACTACCATTACGCGTCGCATCAACGGTGTCAAAAGGATTCTTAATCCGCTGGTCCGTTGCTTGCTCAGTGTCCCGTTCGTGTTCGCAAAGAAACCAGTCGACGGTCGACCAACGCCCTTCGACGCAAATAAACCACTCTTATAGGAGAGATCATGAAAGTACTGAAACTCGTAGTAGCAGCTCTCGGTATCGCTTCAATGTTGACCGCTTGTGGCGGCGGCGGCGGCGGTTCGACGAGCACTGGCGGAGTCTATTATACGCACGAGCAACTCGCCCAAGCTTTCGTTGACCGCGCTTACGGGGACGCTGGTATCGATGCGAAACTCGTAAAGACAAACACTCTTCAGTACAACTACATCGTCGTTTATGACTACGACTATGGCACGTACGACGCTTACTGGATTGGTGGATACAATGTAGGCGAAAACGTTTCTGACTTCATCAGCCGCAACAACAGCAAGATGTACTACGATCTCGATTACGCTGGCGGAAACGTTTACGAAGACTATTACACAGGAACTCAGTTCGAAGAAACAACAGGCACTTCGAAAGACTTGGCAAAAGTCGCTGCAATCAAGCAACAACTCCAGATCAAAAAATCGGCTGAAAAACTTAAGGCAGAATTCGGTTTCTCAGAAAAGCGTAGCACTGAAATTGCTCGTTTGGCTGCGAAGCTCTCTTCGGCTCCTAAGGCTTCAATGACTGACAAAGACTACGATGGTTTCGCAAAAGAAATCATGGGCAGCACTTTCACTCAGTTGAAATCAGCTTTGAACAAGTCGTCACAAGGTAACTCTGCAGACCTCAACGCACTCGTTGATCAAGCTGCAAAAGTTAACGGCGTCGGCCCAGAGCACATGAACCAAGTCCTTACTGGCTTGATCAAATAATTTTAGACCAAAAACGACAGCACGGCCTCGGGGGAGGTCGTGCTCACTAAATAACCGGTAGGGAAACCGCCGAAGGCGAAAATTGCGACTGAGCGAAAGCGAAGAAGCAAAGAAACGCCAGCGGCGTTTCGATACCAACAAAAGGGGGATCTATGAACATGTTCGCGAAAATTACTTTGGCAGTATTGAGCGCTGCAGCAGTTACCGCATGTGGCGGTGGAGGCGGCGGCGGCGGTGGATCAACGGGTGGCGGGTGCACAAGTGGTTGCGGAGGCGGTACGCCAACAACACCAACAACTCCGTACTACACACACGCGCAGCTTGCTGAAAAGTTCATCGACTACGCATGGACTGATGCAAGCATCGATGCAACGATCGTAAAAACAAACACTCTTCAGTCGAACTACATCGTTGTTTACGATTACGATTTGAAAACGTACGACGCTTACTGGCTCGGTGGTTACAACCCAGGTCAAGACGTTTACGACTACATCACTTACAATAACGACCGCATGTACTACGACCTCGATTACAACGGCGGCAACGTTTACGAAGACTACTGGACTGGCGTTCAGTTCGAAGAGACGACGGCAACGTCGAAAGACTTGGCAAAAGTCGCTGCGATCAAAGAAGGCGTTCGCCTCAAGAAATCGGCTGATGCTCTCAAAGCAGAGTTCGGTTTCTCTGAAAAGCGGAGCGTAGAAATCGCTCGCATGGCGCAGAAGCTTGCTTCGGCACCAAAGGCTTCGATGACTGAAAAAGACTACGATGCGTTTGCAAAAGAACTCCTCGGCAGCTCGGTCAATCAGTTCAAGTCGGCGATCACGAAGTCAATGCAAGGCAGTTCGCAAGACCTCAACAAACTCGTCGACCAAGCTGCGAAAGTAAATGGCGTCGGTCCTGAGCACATGAACAAGATCGTTAACGGTCTTTTCCAGGAAAATTGATTCGCGGAGCGAAATGAAAATTGATTCGCAGAGCGAATTAAAAACCGATTTTAATAGCTAAATTAGTTTAGTTGAAAGGGAGTCCATCGGACTCCCTTTTTTTATCTAGCCCGTTCGGGCCCTCTTCTTGCTCTACCTGGTGCCGTACATCAGACGGATTGTAAACGGTCCATTAACTCGTTCCTAGCCGTTCTCTTGGTTTTAAGGGGACGCTGAAAGGCACAGTGTATGAGAGTTAGCAGCATCCCAAGAGCGTTAGTTTTATCGCTTTTCGTGATTCTTTCCGGCCCATTAGGGTTTGCTAACGAACTTGGCGACATGCCAGGTGTGATCCCGGTCGGACCGGTTCGTCGGGCTGCTGACGACCTTGTTTATAACGGCCAAGAACTCAATGAGAATCAGGCCGAAGACCTTCGCCGCCGCGGGGTCGATATCTCTGAATTGAATCCTGAAAACACCGACCAGTGGAGCTCGCCGGCGCAACCGCAGTCTTCGGTTGCTCTCGATATTCAACCAGTCGGAGAGCAATTCGTTTCTCAACAGGATTCAAGAGGCCGTGTCGGTATTTTCCGCGCGACGGTTTCGAAACTGAACGCGCAAGGTGCATCGCGTACGTATCGCATCGTCTTTAGCAAAAAATCGCATAACTACCTCTTGAGAAAAGCGCTGCTTCGCAAGATGGGCTATCAGACTCAAGACATTCGCCATTTGCGTAAATTTTCGATCAAATTCAACGGAGCATTCAGCCGAAATCAGTTCGTCGAAGACTTGAAATGGGCGACCGGTGATGATCTCGAACGTTGGGTTCTC
>DATLHP010000263.1:0-8319 GCA_035539835.1 Bdellovibrionales bacterium | reverse complement strand
GCTTCACATCGTTCATCGGCTCGATCGGACAACGACGGGCGTGATTGTTTTCGCAAAGACCCTTGAGGCTGCCGAGAAGTACCAGGGGTACTTTCGAAATCGTGAAACCCGCAAAACCTATCTTTTTGTAACAGCGTCTCGTTCAAAGAATGCCCAGATGCAATCGGATCAAGAAATTCTGCACAAAGGCGATCGCTTGACGGCTCAGACTGAGTTCAGTCGATTGAAGCAAGCCGATGGCTTTGAATTATGGCAAGCGCATCCGCGTACGGGGCGTAATCACCAGATTCGTATTCATGCTTCGGGCCTTGGGATTCCGGTACTAGGGGATTCGAAGTACGGGGGAGCTGAGTTTCCGTTTCTGTGTTTGCACAATCGCAAAATCGAATTTCCGAATGGGGTCGTGATCGAATCTGAGGCGCCCGCGTATTTCGAAACGCTATCGACCCTGAATGATGTTTCGCTCTCGCAAAAGCAGTTTGAGGTTGATCGTCGCCTTCGTCTTTATGCTCAGAGTACTGGTGAAGACTGGCGGCATGAGCAGCGATTGCAATTGGCTTGGGTTCAAGAGAACTCGAGTGGCAAAAGCGTTTTGAATCTCTTTGCGGGTACTGGCTCATTTGCTGCTGCAGCTATTCAGGGCGGGGCTCGTGAAGTTATTGGTGTTGAGTTGAATAAGAAGTCTTTGAATGTCGCAAAAGAGAACCTTGCGAACGCGGAGCGACTCAAGCTCTTGTGTCGCGATAGTCTGACTTACCTCGATCAGTGTTTGGGTAAGGGCTTGAAGTTCGATCTCGTGATCTGCGAAGTCCCAGCGTTTTTTCGACGTGAGAAGGGTGTTTTCAAAATCGAATCGGATTTAGAGAAGTTGATTGAAAGCTGCCTCGCCATCTTAGAGCCGGGTGCGGTTCTCTTGTTGTCGACGAGTTCTGCAAAGATATTTCCGGATATGATTCGCAAGTATGCGCTCAAGGCGCAGGCCTCGCT
The DNA here is from genome assembly GCA_035539835.1 of Bdellovibrionales bacterium. GTDB lineage: Bacteria > Bdellovibrionota > Bdellovibrionia > Bdellovibrionales > JAMPXM01 > DATLHP01. The sequence continues at coordinate 7,332 of DATLHP010000263.1, read as the reverse complement.
TGGGTTGAAGGCGCTCGAGATCAATAGTGTTCAGCCGTCATTGGATTTTCATTTGCCTGATGAGCCGAGCCAGTTGAAGTCGTTTTTGTTTCGGATTGTTGGTGCGTACTCCTGAGTAGGCGAATTCGGACGCTTGCGCCAACTGTTGCCCTTCCAATTCCAGATGCCTTGAATTGTCGATGTTACAAATGCTGCGCCAATGGCGACGACGTATTGATGAAACGACAAGTCTGTCATGTGAAAGAGCCTCGCCAACGACGGCCACCAGAATAGCGCGCTAACGATGAATGACGTGCCAAAGACAATCAGTGCATTTCGCGGACGTAAGAGAGTACGGAATATCTGAACTGGTGCTCCGCCGGTAAAATCGGCAATGATCAAGCCAATGTTGCTGAGTACGAGTTGAAGAAAGAGCATCGTACGAAGGCTCTCGGTTGAAATTTGCCGATGGAAAAACCAAATCAATAAAGCTGATGCAATGAAGATCAGGACTCCTTGCGCGATACTACGTATCAAGTCTGATCGAGAGAATAGTTTTGTATCCAATGATCGTGGAGCCTCGGCCATGACATCTTTTTCGGACGGTCTTGATTCAAAGAGCAGAGAGCAAGCCGGATCGATAAACAATTGTAAAAATACGATGTGAGCTGGCAGCAAAATAAGAGGCAATCCAAAAACAACGGGAACTATCACGAGACCAGCAATGGGTACGTGAATGGATCCCACGTATGTCATCGCCGCTCGAATGTTATTGAATATTTCACGCCCCCTTCGGATTCCATCGACGATAGAATCAAAGCTATCGTCGGTCAGAACAAGATCAGATGCCTCGCGGGCAACGTCAGTTCCTCGCATTCCCATTGCGATTCCAACATCAGCCGCCTTAAGAGCCGGAGCATCATTCACGCCGTCTCCAGTCATCGCAACGACGCGACCTTCTGCTTGAAGGGTGTTGATGAGTTTGAGCTTCTGATGAGGAGCCATTCGTGCAAATACATTGGTTTGTTTGAGGGCCTTGCTAAGTTCGTCACTGTCTAAGGCTCGTAACTCAGAGCCGGTCATTGCTCGAGTGCTTCTGAGTCCGGCCTTTTCAGCAATACGCTGTGCTGTCAGTGGATAATCCCCAGTTATCATAATGACGTTAATCCCAGCCGAGTGGCACTTTCGTACCGATTCGGGAACTTTGGAACGGATAGGATCTTCAAAAGCGACGAGCCCAAGCCAGTTGAACTGAAATGATTTTTGATCGTCTGGCAAAACGCCGTCGACGGCGGTGGCCTCAGCAATACCCAGCACTCGGAGCCCGTTGTTGGTCAAACGCTCGATCTCGGTTGCAACTTGGTTGTAAGCAACAGTATCGAGTTTGCAAAGAGACATCACTGTTTCCGGAGCACCTTTCGTAGCGATGACGAGCGAGGAGCTTTGCTCGCTCTGAATTTTCCAAGCGAATGTTGTTGCTAGAAGAGAATCAGATAGAGGGTATTCTCGAACGAGTTGAGTCTCCGAGGTGGGGCTAGTTTGTATTTTTCTAGCAACGGTATGAATAGCCTTTTCCATTGGATCCACTGGATGATCGTGGCTGGCGAGGAGGGCGAACTGCATGACCTGATTCGTAGTTACTTCGTCTTTAGATACGACTGCAGCAACGGTCATTTGATTGTGAGTGAGTGTACCTGTTTTATCTACGCATAGGTCAGTCACGGCACCAAGACGCTCGATTGCCTGAGCATTGCGGGCCAAAACTCCGGTTTGAGCCATACGCCAGGCACCCATTGCAGTGAAGATTGAGAGAATGACCGGGAACTCTTCTGGTAGAAGTGACATCGCTGCTGCTAGCCCTGCGAGAAATGCTGCGATCCAATCCGAATATTGAATTCCTAGAATTAGGAACAATAGTAGGCAAATGCTTAGCCCTGCCACAGCGAACATACGGATCGTTTTGTTGATCTCTTTTGATAGGAAGAAATCCGTAGCGCCCCGATTGGATAGACTTTGCCCAATGAGGCCGACCTGAGTTTCTTCGCCAGTTTTCAATACACGCATGAGACCTCTGCCTCGTACGACAAGAGTACTCGCGTAAAGTGCATCGGAGCCTTGGGGGCTTTTCGCAACTGAAAACGATTCACCAGTCAGGAGAGATTCGTCGATGGTCAAACTCGATGAATGAAGAATCTGGCCATCCGCTGGAATTCGATCGCCCTCGCTAATTAAAACTAGATCTCCTGGGACAACATCGCTTGCGGGGATTCGCTTTTCGGTGTCGCCACGGATTACAAGTGCTCTTGGGCTCGATAGATCCTTGAGGGCCGTCAGTGCGTGTTCTGACTTTGCAATTTGAGCATAGGAAATTCCAATAACGACGAAAACAGACAGGCTAATCAGAATCCCATCTGTGGTGCTGCCGACCGCTAGATAAGTTGCCGCGACTAAGACGATGAGGGTGAGCATTGGTTCGCGAAGGACGTGTCTAATGCGATTTAAGAAATTTCTCGGCTCGTCCTGCTTTAGTGAGTTGGGACCATATTCCTTCAGGCGTTCTGCGGCTTCGCTTTCAGACAGTGAGTCAGGAAATTGGTTTGTCTTTTGAAATCCCATTGCTCCTCCGACCGAAACGGTAGTGAAGCAACAACCGTGCTGAGTTTCATCCATTTACACGCAGACTAATGAGAAGTTCTGGCTCACCGAGTTTTTTGTTGGGAACTAAAATCTCGATACCGGCCAATTTGTCCCATAGATTCCGAAGCCAATGACATTGATTTAATTTCTCCTCAGAGAGATATTGAACCCGCTTCAATCCCATCCTCATCGAAGGTCTTATGAATTGGGCGCATATCCATCTCATCTTGAATCACGTACCCGTGCTGGGATCGATGTTCGTCGTCTTTCTCCTGATGTATGGCATTGTGAGGAAAAAGTCGGAGCTACTAAGGTTGAGCTACCTCGTTATGATTTTGGTTGGACTTGTGAGCGTTGCTGTTTACTTCACTGGTGAGCCCGCAGAAGAAATGATCGAGCATCTAGCGGGAGTTGAAGAATCGTATATTGAGGCTCATGAAGATGTTGCTTCGTACGGGTTCATTTTGACCGAAGTCTTGGCAGTGCTTGGGGGAATCGGCATCTACGCATTTGACCGTCGTCCTCGACTGAGTCGCTTTGTGTTGCGAGCTGCAATCATTTTAAGTCTGCTGAATATGGCAGTCATGGCATATGTCGCGAACCTTGGTGGAAAGATCAGACATACTGAAATCCGAGGTCCGTCTTCGGACGTCGCTCCATCAGAAAACGAAGATTAAAGTGGAAGCCAAAATGAAAATGTCGATCCCTCGCCGGGCATGCTTGTGACCGAGATCTTACCGCCATGTTGTTCAACAATCTTCTTTGCGATCGCCAATCCCAAGCCGGTACTTCCTTCTCCTTCGGTCGGTCGTGTCGATGTCTTGCCAAACTCTTGAAACAGCTTTGAGTGCTCTTGAAGTGGAATACCTTGACCCTGATCTAGAACGGCGAATGTGATCCGCGTCTTATCGCTACGAACGCCAAAGGATATCGATGATCCACGCTTGGAAAACTTCACTGCATTGGTGAAGAGGTTTTCCAAGACTCTACGGATTCTGTCTGCGTCAAAGTGAGCAATCGTTGGCAAATCTCTTATGTCGGCACTAAAAGAGATATCCTTGTGGATGGCGAGGACTTTTCCAATTTGCGCCATTTCTTTGCTGAATTCAATTGGATCAACTGCATTGATGTTCAAACTATCGAGTTCGCGTTGAAGCTGATTGAACTCAGACAAATCCCCTATGAGTTGAAGCATGTATTGGGTATTCCGACGTAAATTATCAAATATTTTTTGGGCTTCTGGATCAAGGACGCGATACCAATTTTCATCGGCCGAAATATCGAGATAGCCCTGAATGACACTCAATGGGGCTCTCAAATCGTGCAATACCTTTCTCAGTGTTTGTGCTCTGGCTGAGTTTTCGGAAAAGAAGTGTTTGAGACGCCCTTGCTCGACGACGACGGCAAGTTCATCTGCGATACTATGGAATACGTCGATATGATTGTGGTCATAAGTATATGGTTTGGCGCTTGAGAAAAAGACTATTCCAACCGGCTTGTTGTTGGCTTTGAGAGGGAATGCCAGATTTGAACGAATACCGTCTTGCAGTATGAGTTTCGTAGATGATGAATCAGGATTCTCAGTAGCATATGTCACCAAGTCATTGATGATTCGCGGCTCCCCAGTCTCTAAAAGTTTTGAGAGACTGCTTCCTTTAAGTGGGGCTGAGTAATTTTGACCCAAATGCCGTATTGGAATCTTTGAGCGGACCCAGCTTAGTTTTACCGTCTTAATGTCGTTGTCGACGACAGCTATTCCAATTCGATCATAAGGAATCAATAAATTGAGCGAGTCGAAGACATAATCCAGTATTTTTTCGTACTCGATGCCTTCAATCATTCTCCGATTGATTTCCTGAACGAGCTTTCCGAAAAGCGCTTGGCCTTCGATGATCAGAGCTTCGGCGGGAGGGCGTTCGACAAACGGAATATTCGACTTCTCGGCGTGCTCACCTAAATCGCTCTCCATCCGTCCTCCTTTTAGCTTCTAAACTAAATTAAAAGCCAACCCTATTCTTGCAGGGGCTTTGAGCGCAGCACAAGTAATGCCTCCCACACTTCAAGGCGAGACGACACCCAATGTTTAGTCGTTGTTGTTGAATGTCTCACTTCTTTAACATTTCGATTGGGGAGCGGTGGTGCTATGGAATTTTCGCAGCCTAGGGAGTGACAACAACATGGCCATCCACCAGATGAATAGTGCGTTCTGCTAGAGCTGCAAAGTCGAGATCGTGAGTTACGAGACAGATTGTTGTATTGTTTCTATGCACCTCTTTGAGCATGTCCATGACAATCTGAGTATTTTCAGTGTCCAAGTTTCCTGACGGTTCATCGGCGAAGATTTATTTGGGATCGAGAATAAGTGCGCGTGCGATTTTTTTGACCAAAGCACATTCGTTAACATATCGATGTTTGACGGTGGTGATTGAGGTTAGCAATTCCAATTCATTGGTTGTCTAGATACGTTGTATTAGTTTAGTAAGTTTGATCGCTCTTGCGGCCCCACCGATCGCAGTTGGGATTTCAGAAAATTTGATTGAGGAGTTCGTCGAGTTGCTGCGCATAGCGCCCACTCTGCTTCTTCGCAAAATCGGTGTTTGATCTGCCTGCCATCGCCGTTGCAATCGAGCTGCCATGAGTGAAGTCCACGAGAATATCGCGCCACATCTGCCTTCTTTTCGGAGAGAGTTTTGTCGTCTCTAGAAGCTCTGCTAAGAAACTTGTGATTCGGTTTACTTCCGAAGAAAACGCCTCGGGCGTTGAGAAAACTGTGATGGTCAGATTTGGATGTCGTAGTCCGGTTTGATAATAAGTATTTAGCAGGCGCTTGATTTTGTCTCGTGCGCTTCCCTGAGCGGATTCAAAATCCTTCACGACCTGGGCATAGACGACGTCGGACAAATCCTTCATGAGAGCCGACCGGTTTGGGAAGTAGTGATAGAGCGCCATCGGCGTAACGCCGAGGTTTGCGGCGAGGGTTCTCATTGAAAACCCTTGAGGTCCGGTTTGCTCGAGCATCTCGAGCGAAGTCGCGAGAATGACATCGAGACTGATTCCGGTTTCTTTTTTAGGGCGTCCACGCTTGGCCGTCATCGAGTCACTTTGTATTCCGATTGCACTAAGCCTGACGGGAAAGCGCGCGTTTGAATGTGAGTCAGAGAAATATCTTCGAGAAGTGAGCCGAAAAGGGGTCGCCCTTCGCCGATCAAAACCGGAACAGTGGTGATTACGAGATCGGCGATCTGTCCTTCTCGCAGAAAAGATTGAATGACCTGGCCGCCATCGACATAGACATTCTTCCATCCCATTTTTTCGAGCTGTGACATGAGCTCTCGCGGAGAGAGTTTCGAAATTTGAACTTTATCTTTGAGGTGTTCGGGGATGTTGCTGGCAGTCAGCGTTTTGGAGAGAACAATGACGGGGACCGAGTAGTACCAGGTTTCAAATGTCAGCGCCTTTTCGAAAGTGCCGCGTCCCATGACGATGCCATCAATGCCTTTGATGAAGTCATTATACCCATGGTCTTCCTTCGGGTCGTCCCGGCTGATGAGCCATTCGATGTCACCATTCATTCTGGCGATGAAGCCGTCGAGACTCGTGGCAATGAAGACGTGTCCGTTGATCATGGGGAACCCCTTTAATATACGGTGTATAATAAACCGCGAAAAGTCAAGATGGCACTGAGTTTGAAAACGACGCAGCTGCCGGTTGATACGAGAACGTTTCTCTTTCAGCTCGTCGCACCGTTTTTTAGATCTGTCGGCGATCTTGTAGAGAGCGGAGAACTCGATGTGTTTCATGAGCACGCGGCTTCCGCCGTTTTGCGAAACATCTTGAGTGGACTTCTTTACTCGACCGAGCGCGCGACGCATTTTTCTGGTGAGCCGCCAATTATCTTCGCTGTTCAGGGATGCGATCTGCAGAGATTCAAATGAACCTTTCCTCCCGAGGGAAGAAGCCGAAATTCGTGACGGGATACGAAGAGTTCGAACGATTCATCGGAAGTCGTAGGTAAGGCGGCTTGTTAAGCGTGCGCCTGATGTCCCGTGATCGGCTGATCGAGCCGGTAGCTACGTTGGCGAGCGGAATGTTCCTGCCGCAAGCTCATGAGCCAAATGCCAGTCGCATAGAACGCTCCTGGCAAAAGTAAGAAACCAGCGTTGATCCAGGCTACCCAGGCGACAATAGAAGGTTGTTCCTGCATTCTGAACCTCCCTTATTCAACCAACAGTGTGTCGCTATGGCTCCTGATTTTCATGGCGTTAGTGTGAAAGAACTTTGCTCTGAATGTGCTTCAGTGAGGGGCCTCTTTACTTAGGCCCGCGGATGTCGATCTCTGCCACAAAGGACTCTCACCTATGGTTCTAAAGCTTAAGGGCTTCGAGTTCGGCTTTCGCTTCTGGTGTGTTGCAGAGAGGGAAGCGGCGGATGCGGCGGAAGAACTTATAGCGTGGCCTCCACTCGGCCATATAGTGCTTGTTCATGCCGCTCGTGTTGCATGCTGTTTTGTAAACGGCGACTCCCTTGATGGTCTTTGGTTCGTGTTTGGGATCCAAATATTTCTGGTAACAAGCTTCTTCGGTCGGCGACAACGGGTTCATTGAGGCCCAATATGACTTTACAAGTTTGCCGTCTCTACGGAATCCCATAGTCTCGCCATTGCGCTTGAACTGAAAATCAAGAATGTCGATTGCACACTTCGTATTGTTCTCGAGG
>DATLHP010000262.1:0-12072 GCA_035539835.1 Bdellovibrionales bacterium | reverse complement strand
GTGTTTCAAAACCATCTTCGCGGGCGATGGTCTCAAGTTCTTCGGGACCTGCGTCTTTGTAAAGAGCTTCGCGCATTGCGAGCGTGTTGCGCCAAACTTCGACCACTGGAATACGATCGTAGTAACCAGTGTTGTTGCAGGCAGAACAGCCTTTGCCAGAGCGGAGCTCCGTCGGGAACTCTGTCACTTTTGGCAACATTTCTTGAATGAACTGTTTTTCGCCTTCCGTGATCGGATGAGGCACCGAACATTTTTTGCAGATGCCGCGCACCAGACGCTGAGTCAAAACGCCCAAGAGTCCCGTCGCAATCGTCGCCTTCGGAACGCCAAGCTCTTCAAGACGAGGGCCAACGTCCATCGCGAAACTCGTATGCAGAGTCGAGAGTACCAAGTGACCTGTGACGGCCGCTTCGAAAACGATCTTTGCTGACTCTTCGTCTCGAATCTCACCGATCATGACGACGTCAGGATCTTGTCGCAGAACTGTTCGCAAAACGTGAGCAAAGTCGACTCCCCGTTTGCGATCGACTTCACATTGGTTACATCCCGGAATTTCAAGCTCGACTGGATCTTCGAGGGTGACAACGTTCACACCAATGCGGTTGATCTCACTCAAAAGAGAATAGAGTGTCGTTGTCTTACCTGATCCCGTTGGACCAGTGACCAGAAACAGTCCCTGCTTGGTCTTTGCGACCTGTTGAAGAACACGAATCACGCGACGATCCGGCACAAGCATATTGAGTGGCGTCACAGTACCTTGAGATCGCATCAAACGAAGTACGACCTTCTCACCATGCTTGAGCGGAAGAATCGATGCGCGAGCAATAATCTGAACGCCGTCGATTTCTGTCTTCAGCTGACCATCTTGTGTCGACTTCATCGTGCCGATGTCCATGCCTGAGAGAATCTTGATACGACTCACGAGCTCGCGTGCAGTTTCAGTCGGAATTTTCTCAGGACGTTCGTTCAATACACCGTCAACGCGATATCGAATCGTCATATAGTGTTCTGTCGGTTCGAAATGAAGATCGCTCGTTCGCGAACTCATTCCGTGCACGAGAACTTCGTTCAAGAATTTCACCGGATCAATGCCCTTGGTCGGGCCACTGCCTTGAGAACGAAGATTCGGTCTTTCGCTCGTAGAACCGTTCTCAAGAGCATTTTTACTGTGATGCATGAAGCTTTGAAACTGCTGCTCTGTGATTCCGAGAAAACGAACACGAACATCTGACAGATATCGATTGAGCAACGACAATAGCGTTTTGTGATTCGGCTTAACGAGGCCCAACGAAATCTCGCCGTCGACTTCCTTTAGAGGGAATATCTTGTGCTCGTTCATGATTGAAACCGGAAGCTTCTTTGCCATAGTTGCAAAGTCCGGGGTTTCTCCACCACGGAAGTAGCGCATTCCCGCTGAGCCATTCAACTTCTGAAGACGACGCCCCAACCACTGCGCAAGCGGCAATGACAAATGAGCCTTACCAAGAAGCTGATCAATGATCGTCTTCGGAATTGGCATGATCACTGTGTCTTCGATCGCACGATACGAATGAAGACTTGGCTTCATTGTAATGAGACTGACCTCGCCGAAGGTTTCACCCGGTCCGAGCTGCATGACGTGAGCACGACCTTTTCCCTGCGGGACAGCGCGACTGACATCGATCAATCCGGATTGAATGATGCAAATCGCGTCATGCGTGATCCCCTCATCGGAGAACACTGTGCCTGCTTTGAAATCGATGAACTCGAGATAGCCAGCCATTTGAGCGCGAACATTTTCAGGCAGCGAACGCGTGAGCGGAAATCCATCGAGAACTTGCTTGATATCTTTCGGAAGACCCGGAGGCGGAGCGGCCGGTTTGACGGGTCCAGCTTTGACTGCGGCCGTCGCCTTTTCAAGCGCACCATCATAGTCGTCTTCGTCAATAAGGAAGACGTTCACACCGATTTTCGGAAATGTACCTTTTGCGAATTGAAAGAACTCTTCATTCGAAGCGTCTTTCATTGCAACTGACATCAGTCCACCATGCAGCGAGAACGGAATGATTCCAAATCTCTTCCACTGCGCAAGCGGAATGAGATCTGTGATCTCGCGTTGGATTTTCATCATCGACGGCTGAAAGAACGGAATGAAATCATGCGCCGACTCAACTCGCTCGTTCAAAAACGCAAGGTCGATAGCAAGCTTCTTTGAAACCGATGGGAAGCGCTGAACAAGTTCAATGAATTTTGCGCCCGGAACCCGCAACAGCTGTGCGTCTTCGTAGGCGTAAGCCGAACCTGATTTCGTCGATTTGTTGAGAACCGAAAATTCAGCGAACTGTTGACCCGGCTTCAAAAGCGCAAGACGCTGAGCCCGTTTTTCATTGACGATGAAGTTCAGAATTTCGACTGAACCTTCAGAGACAAAATAAACGTGATCGTTGATTTCATTTTCGAGAATGATCGGCTCGCCGCGCGCACAGAAGAGCGCTTCCGTAAACGGAGCAATGAATTCCACGGCGGCCTCGTCAACCTCAGCGAAAAGCTGACATTGACGAAGACGATCGCGGATCGATTGACCCGATTGATCTGCTAGTACGCGAGCTGCTCCCATACATGCAAACTATCGGAATCTCTCGAATAGAACCTTACTCGACCTGGCCTGCATCGCGCAGTGTCCGAATCGCGCGACGATCACCGACGATCCAAAGACGGTCGCCGGTCTCGATTTCAAGGCCCGAGTCTGGGTTGAGTGTTCGCTCACCGCTCCGCTCGACACCCACCACAAGACCTTTGGCCTGCTCTCGTAGGCCTGAGTTTCGAATCGTCTTCCCTCGGAACATCGATTCTGCAGGCACCGAAACCGGCTGCAAAACGAACTCCTCTGGTGATTCGAACTCCTCGGTGTGTTCAGACGTTTCAAGAAGCGAACCGAACTTCACAAGTTGCTCATCGGTTCCGATCACGGCGAGCTTATCCAGCGGCAAGAGTCGCTCATCGCGAGTGGGCGCAGTGATTCGACGCGAGCCGCGCTCGATCATTGCGATCGTCACGCCGAAATGCTCGCGGATCTGCAGCTCCATTAAACTCTTACCAGCAACATGAGAGTTCGCACCGACAGCGAATCGCGTGATATGCGCATCCCAAGGTGCGAGCGGCGGCAGATCTCCCCGTTCGTTGCGCTCGCGTTCACTGAGGTTTTGAATGAACTGCGACTCGATCCAACCGTAGAACGACTTCAGCTGACGCGAGAAAAAGAAGAACAATGCGCACATCGCGAGAATCGTAACAACAACCGAAACACCGATTGAGACGAAGCGCGACGCCATCACACCATATAGAACAGCGACGAGTGCGATACGCGCCAACTCGACTGTAGTGAGAGCCGCTCGATAGCGTTTTTGTGCCCATAGGTTTCGAAATGCCGGCTTGTTTGGTCGAGCGATCGCAAACGCCCATGCAAACGGGGCCGAAAGAATCACTGCCGCCAAAACCGTGATCAGCCGAGCCATGCGCGCGTCTTCAATTCGACCGCTCAACACTTGAGGTAAATATTCGATGGTGAGTAAGAAGACGACGGCGATCAAAGTTCCGTTAACGACTAAACGAACAAGATAGCTGCGAATCAAAACCGACCATTCGCTCGTGTTCGATGCATTGGCTGCACTCGAGCTATAGCGATGAAGCGCATTGGCGAGCGACTGAGGCATGTTTTTTTCGAGCCAGTTGACTGCTGGATCTGCAGAGCGAATCAAGTACGGAGTTGAGAACGTAGTGATGGCTGAAACACTCACCGCGATCGGATACAAGAAGTCACTGGTGACTTTCAAAGTCTGACCGAGCGTCGCGATAATAAAAGAGAATTCACCGATCTGCGCCAAGCTGAATCCAGCTTGAACGGAATGGCGCATGCTTCGTCCGGCCAAAAGAGCTCCGAATGACGTACTGAGAATTTTTCCGAGGATCGTGACAATCGTAATGACCGCAATTGGCACCGCGTATTGAGCAAGAACGGACGGCTGAATCATCATACCAACCGATACGAAAAAGACCGCGGCAAAAAGATCCTTCACCGGCTGAATCAAATGCTCGATTCGCTCAGCATCGGTTGTCTCTGCCATCAATGAGCCCATGATGAATGCTCCCAAGGCTGGTGAGAAGCCCGCCTTGGTCGCAAGAACGACCATCATGAAACACAGACCGACCGCCATGATCAGAAGAGTTTCTTGATTAACGAACGGCCGAACGCGGCGAAGAAGTGTCGGAAGAAAGAAAATTCCGAACAAGAACCAAACAATGAGGAAGAAACCAAATTTGCCAATCGAGCCCAGCAGCTCAAGGCCTGCGAATTCGCGACTGATCGCAACCGTCGAAAGAAGGACGAGCATGACGATCGCAACGAGATCCTCAACAATAAGGACACCGAGAACGAGATGAACGAATCCGCGAGTCTTTACTCCAACTTCTTCGAAGGCTCGAATGATGATCGTCGTCGATGAAATCGCGAGAATTCCCCCGAGGAACAAGCTATCCATCGTCGACCAACCGAAAATCTGACCGGTTCCGAAACCAATCGCCATCATCACCGCGACTTCAACGACCGCTGTAATAGAAGCTGCGCCGCCGACGCGAGCGAGTTTACGGAAACTGAATTCGAGACCGAGCGCAAAGAGAAGGAAGATGACACCGATCTCAGCCCAGATCGCGATACTCTTCGTATCCATGACCGTTGGCAGTCCTTCGAAATAAGGACCAACAAAAAAACCAGCGATGATGTAACCCAATACCGCTGGTTGTTTGAGTTTACGGCAAACCACCGAAGCAAAACCGGCGGCCATGAGGATGAGAGCGAGATCGTATATAAGTGCTGGTAAGTGGGTCACTGCTGCAACTTTGGTCGAATGAGTTTATAAGCGATCAAACACAAAATGAGCGCCTGAAGACAAAGAATCGGAACATGAACCGAAAACGCTTTCGAAAGATCACGCGCCCAGAACACGCTCTGCGATGCTAGCACCCCATGAGAAACGGGAAAACACAGCGCGATCCACTGCAAAATCTCTGGACTCTGCTTCAGCGGATAGAAGATCCCTGAAAAAAACATGAGCGGTGAGATGATGAACGAATACACGGTTTGGAATTGGTTGATATTGTGAACCAACGCGGTCGCAATCAAGCCGATCGCTCCACAGGCTAGTGCAATCAGACAACCGATAAAGAAAATCAACGGCAAAGACGGCACATGAGCAACTAAACCAAATGGAACCAAGACGAGCGCAACCATGAAGCTCATGACGCCGCCTTTAAGAGCAACCCAAATCATTTCGCCGATGAAAACTTCTTTCACCCCGATTGGCGTCGTTAGCATGGCTTTAAAAATATTCTCAAACGTCATTCGTACGAAAAACCCATAGCTCGATTCAAAAAAGGACGTGAACAACGCGCTCATCGCCGCCAATCCCGGCGCGAGAAACGCAGCGTACGAAAGACCTTCAATCTCTGTAATAAAGGCTCCCAGTCCGATCCCCAGAGATAACATAAAGAATGCCGGATCACTCAGTGTCGGCGAAATATTTGCGATAAAATCTTTTTTATAAACGACCCAATTGCGCCGTACGATGTGCCACGAGAGCCGCATAGAAACTTTCAAAACATCAACCATTGGCAGAGAGCTCCTGGCCTGTGAGTTTCAAAAACACGTCCTCCAGATTTGCCGGTCGAATTTGCGATGCCCGCAAACCCAGCTGAGATTCAACCTCGACAATATCCCGCAACTGAGGCGCGCGAAGATAGATTCCAGATTTATCTTGAGTGACAGAATAAGAGTGATTGCCTCGCGCGATTTTCTCCATCGACACTTCGGCTCCATTTTCAAAACCGAAAACGGCGACGTAACCCGGAGTATGTTGATTGATGAGTTCTTTTGGCGAACCGATCGTTAGCAAGCTGCCGTTATTCATGATGGCCACGCGATCACAGAGAATCTCGGCCTCGTGCATATAGTGTGTCGTCAACACGATCGTTACGCCAAAGCCGCGAAGTTCTTTGACCTTCCCCCACAACAAATGACGGACAGCCGGATCGAGCCCTGTTGTCGGTTCATCGAGAATCACGAGTTCAGGTCGACTCAAGAGCGCGCGCACGAAAACGAGGCGACGTTTCATTCCTCCAGAAAGCGCCTGAATTTTCGCGGTACGCTTATGAAGCAAATCGAGGTCACGCAAAAGACCTTCGACACGCTCCTGCCGTTCTGCACGCGGAATGCCCATAAACGCAGCATAGATCATCATGTTCTCTTCGACCGTGAGTGCCTCATCGAGCGCATTTTCTTGTGTGACGACGCCAAGACGCGACTTGATCCCACGACTTTGCGTATTGGGATCAAGACCGAAGACATCAAGAGAGCCGCTCGTGCGAAGGGCCGCTCCGTAGAGCATACTGATGAAAGTAGACTTACCAGCTCCATTGGGACCGAGAAGGCCGAAGCACTCCCCTTTGCGGACTTCGAGATCGAGACGATCAACCGCGCTGAACTCACCGAATTTTTTTACCAGCTCACGAGCTTGAATCATTCTTGCGCTCCTCGACAGAGCGTCTCATGAGCCCTGACGTGAGTTCAAGAATCGTTTCTCGATAGAAAAATACAAAGCCAGCGTCAACACTGCAGTGAGTGCAAGGCTCGCGAGCACAAATGGAAGAATCGCCAATTGAAAACCCTGCGCTATTGCAATCGCAAACACGTGAACAAGATAAATCGAATAAGAAACGCGACCCATCTCGAAAAATGGCCTTGAAGAAAGAACGCGAGACAATACGAAACTTGGATTTAAGAGTGCGATTAGCACCAGGGAAAAACCGATTCCTTGCGCAAAGAAAAGCCAGGTCGCTGCCTCGCTCAAACCCCAACGCCACACGATCGGTAGATAAACGATCGCAAGGCCAACCACTGTCAACATCATTGGTCTCACCTTCAAACGGTCGAGCCATGCCGGTTTTCGGATTTCAAGAAACGCGATACCACAGCCCATGACGAGCGAATCAATGGCAACCAAAAGAGTTCGGCCCGGATTCAACGCATAGCGCACACCAACGACGACCGCGATCAACGCAAGAAGCGAAGTCAGCCCTGTTCGCGCAAACAAGAGCACTAAAAATGGGGCCAACAAGTAAAACTGTTCTTCCGCAGCCAATGTCCAGCTCGGCAGAAACGTGACCGGTTCAAAAAAATTTTGCGTGAAAGTCAGATAGCTCCAAAGATTTGGCTCAAAGCGAACACCACAGACAATCAATACAAGCATCACGGCAAAATAAGCTGGCCATGTCCTTTGCAAACGCCTCTTAAAGTAATTCTTTAGGTTTGAAGTCGCACCATCCACGAAGAGTCTGCGCGCGATGAGAAAGCCACTCAGGACAAAGAAAAAGTAGACGCCATTCCAGCCCGACGCCAAAACACGAGAGTCAAATCCGTACAACTGCGAAAGTGATGCATTCAAATGACAGGCAACGACCGCCAAAACTGCAATCGCACGAGCACCTTGAAGAGAATTGAAATAAGGAAGCCCGGAACGCATGGCTCAACTCTGCCATGCGCGTCAGCAACACGCTATTAATTTACGGCGCCCGTTACCGTTACCGGCGCTTTCTGTGCCGTTGCAAGTGACATATCTTCGACGTTGCCGATTCTATTGAACGTAATAAACCCTCGAAATGGTGGCAATGGAAGCGGCTGGAGTTTTTTGAAAGCGAGTTTTTTACCAGCGACGCGAGCGCGGACAATCGACTCTTTTCCGGTGCGGTCGCGGATGTATATCTGCAATTCATCTGCATTTGAGTTCAAAGTGCAAATCTTCAAAGTCGACCAATTCGAACCGTTGACCTTACCTTGCAACTCGCCGCTGGCAGTGATGCGGAGATGAACATCTTGCGACGGAATCCCCCAGTGCCCCTGAAGCCGCGTCAAACCGGCTGAATAGTCGCCCCCTCCGAGCTGCAGAACAAACTTCTCCATTGAGGGATCTTTTTTTGCGTCGGATTCCTTTTGGTAGCACTGCTTGAGGTCGCCCGTCTCCGCACCCCAGGCATTTGCACAGAGGATGAGAACTGGTGTCGCCACGAAGACCAGAAACTTGATGTAGGTGCGCATAGCCAAAACCCCTTCAGTCACAAGTTGATACACCTTTAATAGAGCAAAAGGCCTGCCTGGCTCCGGATCATATGGGTGAGCTGACCAAAGAGAGCTCCGACGCCTGTCAAAAGATTAGACACCCCATTTTCGCTCGGTCAGTCTATGGAGTTCGAGGGACTCAGATAATGACATCAAGAAAACGCACCCAGTGGGATACAGTCAAAAGCCTTACGCACCATCTATGGCCGCAGGGTTACGTCGATTTAAAAATTCGCGTCGTACTGGCAATGGCGTGTCTTATCCTGGCAAAGGTCATCAACGTCTACGTCCCCTTCTTATATAAGGGGGCCGTCGATGCACTCTCGGCAAAGCCAGCCATCGTTTTACCCGTAGCGCTGATCGTGAGCTACGGAATTGCCCGAGTCATGCAACAGGCGTTCGGAGAACTCCGGGATTTTATTTTCGTTCGCGTTGGCCAACATGCTCAACGCGCGGTCGCCCTTGAAACATTCAAACACTTGCACCGGCTCTCGCTCGCATTCCACCTCGATCGTCAAACCGGAGGCCTCTCGCGCGTCATCGAGCGTGGAACTCGAGCTATTCAAACGGTCTTGAGCTTCATGCTCTTCAATATTCTGCCGACGCTGCTCGAAATTCTTCTCGTCACAGCCATTCTCTATAAGAGTTTTGGCTGGAAATTCGCCGTCATCACTTTCGTGACGGTCGGTCTCTATGTTTACTTCACCTTCTCGATCACCAATTGGCGGATCAAGTTCCGTCGAACGATGAACGAACGAGATACTGAAGCCAACACCAAGGCCGTCGATTCTCTGCTGAATTACGAAACCGTCAAATACTTCGTGAACGAAGAACACGAGTACCGCCGCTATGACGAGTCGCTTGAAAAATACCAGGCCGAAGCCGTCCGCAGCCAATCCAGCCTCTCTTTGCTGAACGTGGGACAAGGCTTGATCATCGGTATCGGTTTAGTCGCGATCATGTGGCTCGCCGGTGAGGGCGTGATGGACGGTCGCCTCACCGTCGGGGACTTTGTTCTCGTTAACACACTTCTCTTGCAGCTCTTTCTTCCACTCGGCTTTCTTGGGTTCGTTTACCGCGAGATCACTCAAGGCTTGGTCGACATGGAAAAGATGTTCGAGCTTCTTGAAGTTCATGCCGAAGTAAAAGACCCCGCCGATGCTGTGACACTTTCTCCCACAACATGGGACATCGCGTTCGAAAACGTCGGATTCTCCTATGGCCCCGACCGCCAGATATTAAAGGACGTTAGTTTCAAGATTCCCGCAGGGCATACAGTGGCCGTCGTGGGGCCGAGCGGCTCAGGTAAATCAACCATCGCGCGTCTATTGTTCCGCTTTTATGACGTCAGTAACGGCGCCATTCGAATCGGAGGCGAAGACATTCGCCAGGTGACCCAGAAGTCCCTCAGGCAATCGATCGGAATCGTTCCGCAAGACACTGTCCTCTTTAACGATGCCATTGGTTACAACATACAATACGGAAGGCCCACAGCGACGGAGGTCGATGTCACGCATGCGGCGAAGCTTTCGCAGATCCACGGCTTTATCGAAAGTCTTCCGAAAAAGTATCAAACGCCCGTTGGCGAGCGCGGGCTCAAGCTTTCCGGTGGAGAAAAACAGCGGGTCGCCATTGCCCGAACCATTTTAAAGAACCCACACATCCTCGTCTTCGACGAGGCCACCTCTGCCCTGGATTCCCATACAGAGAAGGAGATCCAGGCATCACTGCGCGAGGTTTCTAAAAACCGCACAACTCTCGTCATCGCCCATCGCCTGTCGACGGTCGTCGATGCAGACGAGATCATTGTTCTAAAACACGGGAGTATCGTCGAACGCGGGCGGCATGCGGAACTTCTACGCAAGGACGGCGAATACGCTGCCATGTGGCGCCGGCAGCTCGAAGCGCAGGAATACGAAACCAAACTCAACGAAGTTTTGGCGGATTAGTAACAGACGGAACACAGTTTCTCGAAGTCCGCCCCTATGGGGAGCGCTAGCCTTGAGGAACCCCACCCGTTTCTTTTCCCAAGGAAAACCCATCGCATTTCCCAAGCAACCGGCTCTTAGGAGCCGGTCCCGCCTCTTTTTTTGCAGAAAAACGCTCCCTAGGGGGCCCCTAGGGAAAATTTCGTGTAGACAACGTGTTTTTAGTTAGTATCATTCAAACCACAACGACCCCAAAATTCATTGGAAGGACAAAATGGCTAAAGCTAAGAAAAAAGCTACTGCGAAGACAGCTACTAAGAAAACTGCTGCAAAAAAAACTACTACTAAGAAAGCAGCAGGCGGCGGATTCATGAAGGAGCTCGCTGTTAGCGATACTCTCGCAGCAGTCATCGGCGCGAAGCCGGTTCCACGCACTGAAGTTACTAAAAAACTCTGGGCGTACATCAAGAAGAACAAGCTTCAAGATCCAAAGAACAAGCGCGACATCCTCGCTGACGACAAACTGAAAGCTGTTTTCGGAAAGTCGAAAGTAAACATGTTCGAAATGACTAAACTCGTAGGCAAACACCTTAAGTGATTGTCTGAACGAAATTAGTTTTCGTTGAAAGGGCTCAAGCGATTGAGCCCTTTTTCATTTGTCCCTTAGGTATTCGGTCAATCGACCTGGCATTCCATCTCGATGGGCACATGATCGCTCATCAACTCAAGCGCAGCCCCGTAGCTGTTTCGCTCCATCCGCAACAAAGATCCACGGAAGCTCTTTAAGAACGATTCTTCTTCTTTCGGGGATAGTCGACGAACCATCGATGCAACGGTGCCACTCTGTGGACGGATGATCGTTGCGATTTCTTCTTTTTTCTCTTCGAGCATTTGATCGCGTGCCTTCGCAGTCATTTTCGCATCGATCGCGTCATGAACAGGCCGTTTGGTTTTCTTGGTGTGTGAAGTGAAGTCGAAAACCCTGACCGTCGACGGCGAACACTCAGAGGTCGCGACTGGATCAAAGATAAAATGATCGTAATTGCTCGCCAGCTTCTGCTGCGGGACGCTCAAGGTGGTCGGATCATCCTGATAGACTCTTAAGCCCGGCTGCGCAGCGAGTGCCGCTTCCCACATTGGCATTTTACTTTTCTTAAGCTCGAGATTGTAGTCGCCCATGTAGATGATGTCGTCTTCGCCGGTTGCTTTCTTGATGTCGTTCATTTGATCGACGACAGCCTTCACCTCATAGAAACGGCCAACTTCATCTTTCGAAGGCTTGCAGCGCGCCGGATTTGGATGGTTTTTGCAAAGCTCCGCTATTTGCGCCACCCGATCCTCTGGTCCAGCGGGTCGGAAACGCACATGCGCCGTCAACGCGACGAAGTCGAACTTACCCGAAAAAAAATAGGCGGCAAATGCCGAGCGTGACATCAAACGCCGTTGGCCCTCTGGAACTCGAACAACGCAACCGTAGTTCGCTTGCATTGCGCTATCGCGTACATCACCAGATGTTTGCTCTAGGCAATAATCGAATTTCTTAAGGCCGACCGTCTTTGTACGGAAATAGAAGCCCGCCATTTCGCCTGTACTGCCCTCTCCTTCGGGATTGGGCTGCATGATCAATGCCCAACTCGGATCGAGCTTGCGGAGTGCTCGTAGCAATCGCAAGTATCCTGGCTCGATCACGGTCCATTCGATGTCATTGCCGTTTTGATCGGTACCGAAAATCTTGGCAATCTTGCGATTGTCTTTCGAGTACTCACTCGGGAGCGGCATGAGCTCTTGCGCGCCGACGACATCCCATTGGTTGAGGATCTGGGCAACAAGATCGAAGTTCTTCATGATGCTCAGATTGTCGCCAAGATGAAACAGGTTGAACGAACCGATGCGAATCTTGTTGTCCGCAGCTTTCGCCGGTCCGAACACGCGAGCTGGAAAATAATAAACATAGTTCAGCGTGCAAAAATCGCCGATTTCGTTGTTTCTGAAATAGAG
>DATLHP010000261.1:0-11062 GCA_035539835.1 Bdellovibrionales bacterium | reverse complement strand
GTGTTTCATATGTAGGACCGCTAACGCCGCAGTAAATTCCGCGCGAATAACGAACTGAACGTTTCTTTAGAATCGCTTCGAGCTTTTCGTTGAGCTTGCGATCGTAGGCTTCGCTCATATCTGGGAAACGAGGTCCGAGCTGAGCGATGTTTGGTCCTTTTAGTGGATTGTCGCCCATCAGGTTGATGTGATCTTCGACGATCATGAAATCGCCAGGTCGCATGTTCGGATCAAGGCCACCAGCAGAGTTGGTAAGAACGAGAGTTTCAATTCCGAGCATCGCAATCGTGCGGGTCGGATGTACGACGTCGGCCATCGAATGACCTTCGTAGTAATGAATGCGACCTTGAAGACACGCAATCGGTACACCACCGACGTGACCGAGAAGAAGTCTTCCACCGTGTCCTTCGACTGACGGAGGAAAAAAACCCGGGATCTCATCATATGGAAGAGATGTTTCGACTTGAATCTGATCGACGAAAGCGCCAAGCCCGGAGCCAAGAATAATTCCGAGACGCGGCTTAATCTGCGAGCGCGAGCGAATATAAGCAGCAGAAGCTTCGAGATTTTTTTGGATCGTCATCTGTATATATCACTCCGGGCTCCGCCCTTCGTTGGCGGAGTCCTCACTGCGCTGCGGTCCTCCGCATAGGAGCACTGCTCTAGTTCACGCGCTTGCGAGCTATCAAATCGGGGACGCTCGGCTTTTGCAAGGAAATCTTGGTTGCTGACAGAAGCCTTACCGAAGCGAGATCCGTCGGGGCGCTGGGCGCGGAGTGGAAAAGCGTATACAGACGCTCGCCTTTTTCGACGCGTTCGCCGAGTTTTTTGTGAATCTCGATTCCTGCGGCGTAATCGATTGGATCTGTGGTTTTTAAGCGTCCCGCCCCGAGAGTGAGAGCTGCGTAGCCAATTTGTTCCGTATTCAGCGCGCTAATGAATCCGCTTTCGGGAGCCATGACTTCGACTGTTTGCGCATCAAAAGTCATTTCGTCGAGTCGTCCGCCCTGAGCGAGACAGATCTCTTTGAACTTCGTCCAGGCCGCGCCAGATTCGAGCGCCTGCTTAGCTTTTGCTAAACCTTCTTCCTCGGTCTTTGCGACACCAGAGAGCCAAACCATCTGACCGGCCAGAGCGAGACTCAATTCTCTTGTGTCAGCAAAGTCTTCTGGTGGTCGACCCAGAAACTCTTCATTTCTAAGGATCGAAACGCATTCTCCGATTTCGAGGCCGTTTCCGATAAAGCGGCCCAAAGGTTGTTCCATGCTGGTCAGTACCGTCGAAACACGTTTTCCGTGCGCGGTTCCAATCTCCATGAGTTTGGTCGCCAGAGTGTCTGCTTCTTCAATGGTTCGCATGAAAGCGCCGCTGCCGAACTTTACGTCGAGCACGAGGGCGCCGATTCCTTCGGCGATCTTTTTCGACATGATACTCGCGCAAATGAGCGGATAAGATTCGACGGTCGCGGTGACATCGCGAAGCGCGTAGATTTTTTTATCCGCGGGACAAATTTCTTCGGTCTGTCCGATGATAGAAACGCCGAGAGTTTCGATCTGTTTGATAAATGTATCGAGCGAAAGATCAACGCGAAATCCTGGAATCGCCTCAAGCTTATCGAGGGTTCCGCCAGTGTGACCCAGGCCACGACCAGCGATCATCGGAACACGCGCTCCGGCGGCGGCCGCGATGGGAGCGAGAATCATGCTGGTCTTATCGCCAACACCACCGGTGCTGTGTTTGTCGACGGCCACTCCAGGAAGATGAGAAAAATCGAGAGTGCGTCCAGAGTGAAGCATGATTCGCGTGAGTTCCGCTGTTTCGTGCGGGGTCATCCCGTTGAAGTAAACCGCCATTAGCCAAGCGGCCATTTGGTAGTCGGGAACATTGCCTGACGTGAAGCCGCTGATGATAAACGAAATTTCGGCCGTCGTGTGCTGGTGGCCGGAGCGTTTCTTCTTGATGAGTTCGGCCATTAAAAAATCAGACATCATTCCTTACGGCTTAATAGCCCGAGCCTGCTTGGGTTCCAGTGACGAGGGCGACGCCAGAGCTCGTTCCGATACGAGTCGCTCCAGCTTCAATCATCGCCTGTGCTTGCTCGAAAGTTTTCACTCCGCCGCTGGCTTTGATTTGAACTTTCATCGAACATGATTTTCGCATCAAAAGAACGTCTTCGACGGTTGCGCCTCGACCAAGAAACCCTGTCGAGGTCTTTACGAACGCGGCGCCTGCTTGTTCGCTGGCCTTGCACGCCTCAATGATCGCGGCCGAATCGAGAAGACCAGTTTCAAAAATAACTTTTACTCCCGATTTGCCTGCTGCTCGAACGACGGCAGCAATGTCGGCTTCAAGCTCGCGCCAGCGTTTTTCGCGCGCTAGATCGATCCGCATCACCATATCGATTTCGTGTGCGCCGTCAGCGACACAGAGTTCTGCTTCGAGCGCTTTGACTTTAGAAAGATGTGATCCAAGCGGAAAGCCGACGACAGCTGCGGTGAGAACATCAGAGCCAGCGAGCCACTCGCGAGTTTTTGCAACGTAGATCGGGTTCACACAAACCGCTTTGAACGAATGCAGCCGTGCCTCTTCACAAAGTTTGCGAACATCCGCTTCTGTCGCCTCAGGCTTCAAAAGCGTGTGATCGATGTAAGCGGCGAGGTCGGATGGTTTGAGAAGCGCTGTTGTGCTCTGCATAATGGGTTTCGAAACTATCAACGGGTGGGTTGAATGTCAAAAAAGCGAAGGAGCTCGAGGTGGTTCGACGTTACTTAGTTTCAGGCAGAGTGCAGGGAGTGGGTTACCGTCGCTTTGTTCATCGCGAAGCCACGCGTTTGGACCTCAAAGGTCGAGTTCGCAATCTCGAGGACGGCCGAGTCGAAGTCTACGTCGAAGGAAACGAGAGTGTTTTGCGAGAACTCGAATCCCTCCTTGCAGAGGGACCAAGTTTCTCGCAAGTTAGTAATGTAGACGTTCAGACACTGAACGAATCCGCATTCGACGCGCGGGTTTTTGAGGTGGTCGCTGATGGGGAGGCTCCGTGGGACTTGTAGGAATTCGCCAAATGATGAAAATGCTCTTGGTCCTTAACCTCGTGATCTTCGCTGCGTCTTCGAGCTTCGCGCAAACTCCGACATCGTCTTCGAGACCAAGTGCGAGTGGCCCGCGCAAACATCTCGCGACAATTCTTTTTGCCGGCCTCGGCGGAGCCGTTTTGGGCTTAAGCACTTTGAGTTTCTACGGCCGTCCGCAAGAAAAATTGAACAACATTGCCATTGGCTTCGCGTTTGGTGTGATCGCAGGAACTGGTTATGTCACTTACAAAGCGGCGACAGCGCCAAGCGAATTCTATGGATCTCCGCAGTCTCAGCTTGAGCTCGAAATGGAAAAAATAAAGCCGATTGCACAGCAACCGGCTCCGTATATGCCTTCATTCGGTTTCGAATTCTAATCAGCTCGACTTCTTAAACTTATTGGCAAGACCCGCCATTCCTCCCTGAGGAGCATGCGGTGCTTGCGGCTGAGACGTGGCATGTGTTGCTGGCGCTGGCGCTTTTCCGAGGAATTCCGCAGCGACTTTTGCATCGATCATTCCCTTGGCGAGAAGTTTCTCCATCGCCATTTCATAGGTGATCATGCCTTCCTTTTTTCCGGTCTGCATTGCTGATGGAACTTGGAAGGTTTTTCCTTCGCGAATCAAGTTGGCAACGGCCTTTGTGTTCACCATGACTTCGATCGCCGCCACTCGACCCGGTTTATCTGCGCGCGGGAGAAGTGCTTGGGCAATAACTCCACGCAAGCTCTCTGAAAGCATGACACGAATCTGCGCCTGTTGCGTGTCAGGGAAAACGTCAATGATACGGTCGACAGTTTTATGCGCATTGTTCGTGTGAAGTGTTCCGAAAACCAAGTGACCTGTTTCTGCCGCCGTGAGAGCGAGCTGAATGGTTTCGAGGTCACGCATCTCACCCACGAGAATGATATCCGGATCTTCGCGAAGCGCGGCTTTCAGCGCATTGGCGAAAGATTTGGTGTGTCCACCAACCTCGCGTTGGTTCACGAGAGACTTTTTGTTTCCATGGACGAATTCGATCGGATCTTCGATCGTGAGAATGTGCGAAGTTTCGTTGGTATTGATGTAATCGATCAAAGCTGCCAACGTCGTCGACTTACCGGATCCGGTTGGACCCGTTACGCAAATAAGTCCCTTGTGACATTTAATAAGATCGAGAAGTTCAGGCGGTAGTCCGAGTTCTTCAGCGGTTTTGATTTTTGTTGGAATGACACGAAATACCGCGCCCATTCCTTTGCGCTGCATGAACACGTTGACGCGGAAACGACCAACGCCATCGAGTGAGTAGCTGCAATCGAGTTCCCAGTTCTCAATGAAGAGTTTCTTTTGCTTTTCGTTAAGGATTTCGAAAATCAAAGCCTGGCAGTCTTCGTTTGAGAGCTCTTGATATTCGAGCGGAACCATTTCGCCATGGAGACGAAGTTGCGGGGGCGAGCCTGCAGTTAAGTGCAAGTCACTAGCGCCCTTTTCGACTTGGATTTTAAACAGCTCGTCGATTTTCGCCATTCATCGGCTCCTGTGTTTTTTGCCGCGATTGTTCATGGGATTTATCGGCCTAACCTATGGATATGTTGAGTGGTTCTAGCCGTGACCCCACTTGCACTCGACGTTGATCTAGTGAATTGTGATGACTGACGACGGTGAAGGGCGCGATTCTGGCCCTTCGACGTGGCCCAAAGGTGAGTGTGAATGGCATCTGAGATTCTGATCAACGTCCGACCGAGCGAAACCCGAGTTGCGTACATCGAAAATGGCGCACTCGTCGATCTCAAGATCGAACGCAAAACTTCTCCGACACTCGTGGGCTCGGTTCACCGCGGAAAAGTCATGCGCGTTCTACCAGGAATGCAGGCCGCCTTCGTCGACATCGGTCTCGACCGCGCGGCGTTCTTGTACGTCGGAGATGTTCGCGGCGACATGGACGCTGAAGCCGGAGAAATTTTTGATTCCGGCGAGGCGGCAGAAGATGCGGCGACTGTCGTTGAGGGCGAAGAGTCGGCTCCGGCAAAGCCACGCATTCAAGAGCTTCTGAATGAAGGTCAGTGGATTCTCGTTCAGGTCGCCAAAGATCCACTCGGATCAAAAGGCGCTCGAATCACAACACACATCTCGCTTCCGGGTCGCAACGTCGTCTTCATGCCGACACTGCAGCACCTCGGTGTTTCTCGTCGAATTGAAGACCCTGTTGAGCGCGATCGCCTGCGCGATATTGTTGCCAAGATCGACCCAAAAGGCGGCGTGATCGTTCGAACGGCCGGAGAAGGCGCAACCGAAGCAAGTCTTCGCGCCGACATCGATTATCTGCATCGCCTGTGGCAGGACATTGAGCGCAGCTACGAAAAGCGCACGAAGCCGGGCCTTGTTCATGCTGAACCGGACGTTGAGCTGCGCGCACTTCGCGATCTTCTCAATGAAGATGTCGAGAGCGTGATTGTCGACGACGAAGAATCGTTTAAAAAGATCACCGGATTCATTTCGCAGTTCATGCCGAAATTCAAAAACAAGGTGACCCTGTATCAGGGCCCTCGTCCGCTCTTCGATCAATACGAAATCGATATCGAAATTTCGCGATCGATGGAGAGAAAAATCTGGCTTCGATCGGGAGGCTACATCGTCATCGACGAAGCGGAAGCTCTCGTCGTTATCGACGTGAATACCGGCCGTTACGTGGGCAAAAAAGATTTCGAAGATACGATCTTGAAAACGAACCTTGAAGCCGTTCGCGAAGTCGCCCACCAGCTGCGCATCAGAAACTGCGGCGGCATCATCATCGTCGATTTCATCGACATGGAAAAAGAAGCTCATCGCGAAAAAGTTCTGCAAGCTTTGCGAGACGATCTCGTGAAAGATCGCGCTCGCACGGCCGTCATCTCAATGTCGAACTTGGGTCTCGTCGAAATGACGAGAAAGCGCATTCGCCCGAGCTTGGTGAAAACTCTGTGTGAGCCGTGCACATACTGCGATGGTCGCGGTTACATTAAGCAAAAAGCGACGATCGCCAACGAGATCTTCCGCGATCTCGAGCGCGAGGGCCGTTCTTCGAATCCAAACGCCGTCTCAGTTGTTCACTGTCAAACGGACGTCGGCGACTTCATTTACGAAGAAGAAACCGAGATGCTCGAAAACGTCGAACGCCGCATCGGCAGAAACGTCGTCCTCAAACTAGAGCCGACCTACCACCGCGAGCGCTACGAGATTTACACGAACTGATCAGCGACAAGCTGGAACGATTTGGCATCTCTTTCCGAGAGCAACTTCGCCAAAGCTATTGAGCCCTGACTTCGTCAATACAGAGAGTGACTCTTTAGACGTCGAAGTCATGTGGATTAAAACCTCGTCGCCGTCTTTTTGTTCGACTTGTGTGGAGACGGTGGCTTCTGTGTTTCCGTTGCCGTCTTCATTCATATTCATGCTCACAGTTGCAACGACCGAGTTTGTTTTCCCGAAGGGAGTTCGAACCAATGCCGTCATCGGATTCTTGGAGTTGTCGATTTTGGCGCGGGTTCCACCGCCGTGAAGTTGCCCAACACACCCATGAAAAGACTGAAGGGCGAGCGTTTCATCAAAGTCACCTTGCGGAGTCGGCTTTGCAGAGCCAGGCAAAAGATAGAATTCACAAGCCACGGCTGAGTCCGTCTTTTGGGCGGTAGTTTCTTTAACGTCATTCTCCTTCGTTGAACGAGAGTCCGGTTCGGACTTGGCGGGTCTTGAACTGGGTCCTTCGACTTTAATTCCGCAACCAGAGAGACCCGCAGACGCAACCAATCCTGCCAAAAGCATTCTTGATTTCACAAAACCATCCTTTTAAAAGTGAATGAGATCAACGAATTAGCGCGCCGCTCCGGTCTCCGTCAATCGAAGCTCTTTAGAAGATCCAAACATTGAAAAATCAATATAGGGGGCATTCGCCTCGGCCAGTCCCACTGCTGAAAGGTGACTGCGTAAATCGGCTGAACCGCTGCTGAATTCATTGACAATACGGCACAGTGCGTGGGAAACCTTTGCCCTTCGTCTGAAGTTCCGGAGGTTTCTGATGTACGCGATTATCCGCGCTGGCGGTAAGCAATATAAAGTTCAAGCGGGTGATACCGTTCGTGTCGAAAAAATCGAGAAGAATCTCGGGGACACATTCGATCTCGCAGAAGTTCTTATGGTTGGCGGCGATAAAACGTTCGTTGGCGCACCATTGGTTCAAAACGCGAA
This sequence comes from Bdellovibrionales bacterium, assembly GCA_035539835.1. Taxonomy (GTDB): domain Bacteria; phylum Bdellovibrionota; class Bdellovibrionia; order Bdellovibrionales; family JAMPXM01; genus DATLHP01. Next base: position 3,789 of record DATLHP010000261.1, on the reverse strand, counting down.
AGTGACTGTCGTTGTCACGCGCCAAGCAAAGGCACCGAAGGTCATCGTTTTCAAAAAGAAACGTCGCCAAGGTTACCGCCGCATGCAGGGTCACCGTCAGCTTTTCACTGAACTCTTCGTCCAGTCGATCACGACTCCAGAAGGTCAGAGCGTAAAGACAGACAAGAAAGCCACAGTCATTGATCCAGTTAAGACTCAGGCTCGCAAAGCAGCGCATGCTGAAAAACAAAAAGCGACAGGTTCTTCGAAAGCTTCTAAAGTAGAAGCTTCCGCGAAGAAGAAGACTGCTAAAAAAGCATCTTCTGGCGCGAAGAAGAAAACTGCCAAGAAGGCAGGCGCAAAAAAAGCCGGCGCGAAAAAAGCGGCTAAAAAATCGAAATAATCACCTAGGGTTGAACGAGGTTAGTCATGGCAAGTAAGAAGGCCGCAGGTAGTACGCGAAACGGTCGCGACAGTCAGAGTAAACGCCTTGGCGTAAAACGTTTCGGTGGCGAAACGGTTAAGCCAGGAACAATCATCATTCGTCAGCGTGGAACGAAATTCCACCTCGGCAATAACGTTCGCATGGGGCGTGATTTCACGATCTATGCATTGATCGATGGCCAGGTGAAATTCGAACGCATGGATAAACTCCGCTCTAAAGTGAGTGTTTACCCTGCAACAGCGGCGAAGAAGTCGGCGTAAGTCGCACTTCGTAGATCGCTGAAGAAAAGCCGGCACTTAAGCCGGCTTTTTGTTTTTGGGCGTAAGCTCTTTGTAAGAGCTGCCCTGTAGTCTTTTTAGTATCACTCGGCCTCTTGGCCTCGTTGAGGAGTCCTCGCTTCGCTGCGGTCCTCCTCATTAGGTAGTAAATGAAATTCGTAGACGAAGTAGCGATAACGGTTCGATCGGGTAAGGGCGGAGCAGGCAGAGTCAGCTTCCGCAGTGAATCCATGGCTCCTCGCGGAGGACCTGATGGTGCTGACGGCGGCCATGGCGGAAGCGTGATCTTTCGGGTGAACCCGCAACAGAACTCGCTTCTCAAGTATCGATTCAAAAATAAATTCTATGCTCCTGATGGCGAACAGGGTGGTCGTCGAAACATGACGGGCGCCGACGGTCGCGATCTTATTCTCGAAGTTCCTCCGGGCACGATCATCAAAGACGCAGAGACTTCGCAAGTATTGCTCGATCTCAATGAGCCAGGCGATGTCGTGTTTCTCGAGGGCGGACGTGGCGGCAAAGGAAACTGGTTTTTCAGATCCGCGACGAACCAGGCGCCAGAGCACGCTCAGCCTGGAGAGATGGGCGAAGTTCGCGAAATCAAAATGGAGCTCAAGCTCATCGCCGATGTCGGCGTTATCGGCTATCCAAATGCGGGTAAGTCGACTTTGATTTCGGCAATTTCGGCGGCAAAGCCGAAGATCGCTGATTATCCGTTCACGACCTTAAATCCAAATCTCGGCGTCGTTGTCATTGATGATGATCGCACGGTGGTCGTCGCGGACATTCCGGGTCTTGTGCCCGGTGCTCACAAAGGTGTGGGTCTTGGAACTCAGTTTTTGCGTCATATCGAGCGTACGAATCTTTTCGTTCACTTGATCGATGCGAGTGGAGTTGCCGGTAGAGATCCACTTCAAGATTACAAAGATATTTGTCTCGAACTTGTCGAGTACGATCGAGCCAAAGGTGACGAAGAGGGATATCGCCCTCTTGCTTCGCGAGCGCAGTTGGTCGTTTTGAACAAGATCGATCTTTTGGCGCGCGACGATCGCGACATGCTCGTGCAGAAGTTCAAGAAAGCGGGAATCGAGACGATGCAAATCTCGGCTGCCGCTAATCATGGAACGCGTGAGCTGGTGTTCGAGGTCGGAAAGCGTGTTTCTGCGCATAAGTCGCAGGAAGGAAATTAAGTCATGAGTCGACTAGAACAAGGCATGCGCCTCGGCGTTTTCGGCGGAACATTCAATCCTCTTCACGTTGGACACATCAACGCTCTTCAGACAGTGAAGCAGCGTATGAACTTCGATTTGATCAAAGTCGTTCCGGCCGCTCGTAATCCGAACAAGCCGCCTGTTGAAGGTCCGACGGACGAGCAGCGCCTGGCGATGGTTTCTCGAGGTTTATCAGAACTCGCCGATTTCACCGAAGTCGACGACATCGAAATTCGTCGCGGTGGCAACAGCTTCACGGTCGATACTCTGAAGGCATATTCAAAAGAAGTTGCTCCTGAGGATCTCTATCTTATCGTCGGTCTCGATCAATTCGAAGAATTCGACAAGTGGAAGAGCTTCGAAGAAATTCTCACAATCGCGAATCTCGTCGTCGTTACACGTCCTCGCCATACGATTCCACTTTCAGAAGACGAGGTTGCACCGGGTCTTCAAAAATTGATCGCGGCATTTGACCGACAGTTCATTCAATTGAACACGGGTCGATCAATTGAGTTCGTTCGCTTACAAGACATTGATGTTGCATCCAGCGAAGTGCGAAAGCGTCTTCGCACAGGTCGAAATGTCGATGCGCAGCTGACGATCGCCGTTGAAGACTACATTAAAGAACACCAGCTCTATGCTCCGATCGGACCAAGAATTGGTGACTTCGAAAAATTCACGCGTTTCTGCGGACAGGCGCTCTTTGATAAAAAAGCGATCAACGTTCGCGGGTATGATCTGCGTGGTCTTGAGTCGGCGACCGAGTTTGCATTGATCGCATCTGGTACGAGCACTCGTCATGCGTCTGCCCTGGCTGAAGCTGTTCAGCGCGCAGTGAAAGATGAGTTCAACGTCTTCCCAATGAGCGTTGAAGGTGCTGGCGAAGGTCGCTGGGTTCTTCTCGATTACGGTGCTTTGATCGTTCACGTCTTCTACGACTTCGTTCGACAAGAATATCGTCTCGAAGATCTCTGGAAAGCTGGCCGCGATCTCGAACTCAAAGACGCTACTCTTCCACCGAAAAAATGAAACTCGCATTTCTCTTCGTAGGTGCCGACAAAGAGCCTTGGCTCAATGAATTGTCGGAGACCTACGAGAAGAAACTAAAGCCTTTCGTAAAGACGGAAATCATTCGTCTTAAGCCCACCAAACTTGGTCGCGGCGCCTCGGATAAAAAATTGGACGAAGAGTCCGCGAGTATTTTGAAAGCCATCGGCAAAGACGACATCGTCGTTCTGTGTGATGAGCGTGGCGAGATGCTGGACTCTCGGAAATTCAGCGGAAAACTCGTCAAACTCTTCGAGCGTGGCAGACCACGTGTCGTCTTTGTCATCGGCGGCGCCTTCGGCTTCAACGAAGAACTGCGCGCACGCGCCGACTGGACATGGTCATTTTCAAAACTAGTCTTCAACCACCACATCGCCCAAGCCGTGGTTCTCGAGCAAGTTTACCGAGCATTCACAATCTGGAAAAACCTCCCGTACCACAACGACTAAACCAAAAGGTGCGCCGCTCCCGTTGGTAGCGATGCCGCGTTGGACGCGCCTGCGCTACCAACGGGAGCGGCGCACCTCTTGGCGGCCCGATCTTTGAAATTGCATCGAAGCGATGTTGTCAAAGTGGCGTGATTTTCAGGGTTGGCGAAATGAGAGACGAGACTCGGAAATTTTTCGGCGTGGTGAGATAGCACGTTGGTTTCGAACTTGTCCGGCGTGCGAAAGTTTCCTTCCGCCAATCGATCTTCTTTGTCGCGAATGTTGGCGCGAGCTTTTGCGAATCGCTCATCCGCAATATGTTGAAAAATCTGTGAGTGGACTCGAGTTTCCGATTCGTTCGCTGTTTCAGTGGACCGATGAAACGGAAGATCTCATTCACC
>DATLHP010000260.1:0-2789 GCA_035539835.1 Bdellovibrionales bacterium | reverse complement strand
TTCAAGAAGTTTCTTTTGCCATTCTTGAATCGAGCTCTTCGTTGCTTCCATGGCTTTGGCCTGTCCCATCAAATACTCTTCGGTGACACCCATTGCGACGCAGTTGACGGTGACGTTGCTCTCAGCGACCTCTCGCGCGAGCGTGCGAGCAAAGGCGCTCAAACCTGTTCTCGTCATTGCAAGGAGGCTGTTGCCGGGAACGCCAAGACGAATGATGTCGTGCATGAGGTAGATGATGCGGCCGCGTTTGCGGCCTTGCAGAAAGCGCATTACTGAATGAGTCATCATCAACGGAGCTTTCAGGTTCACATCAATCAGACGATCGATGTCATCGAGCGAGCTTGTTTCTGTGAAGGTCTTTGGCTCATTCGTCATGATGCCGTCGATGTAGATATCGATTCCACCGAAGGCTTCGGCTGAGCGCGAAACTGCATCTTGAACGTGATGAAGTTTCGAAAGGTCAGCCAGAACGGCAATCGCGCGACCGTATTTTTCGTTGATTTCGCGAGCGTCCATCAACTGATCAGCGAAACGCTGAGTGCGTTCAGTGTTGCGATCGAGCATCGCAACGTTGCATCCGAGTTGCGTGAGTTTCACAGCAATGGATTGGTTGACGGTGTTGCAGGGTCCGCAGAGAAGGGCCGTGCGATCCTGGAGCTTGAAACTGGCTTCGGTGCTTTCGATGGGCATGCGGACTCCTTACACTCTCTCGATGATGATCGCGATACCTTGACCGCCGCCGATGCAGGCACTGCCGACAGCAAAGCGTCCGTTGCGTCTTTGAAGTTCGTAGGTCAGATGATTCATGATGCGTGTTCCTGAAGCCGCTAGCGGATGGCCGACAGCAATCGCGCCACCATTGACGTTCGTTTTCTCTGGGTTGAGGCCCAATTCTTTTTCGACAGCGAGATACTGTGCTGCGAAAGCTTCATTCACTTCGACAAGATCCATTTGCTCTAGTTTCAGGTTCGCTTTTGTGAGGGCGCGACGAATCGCGCCAGCGGGGCCGATACCCATGATGCTTGGATCACAGCCGACAGAAGCCCAAGAAACCAAGCGAGCAAGTGGTTTTAGTCCGCGCTTTGAAGCCTCAGCCTCTGTCATCAAAAGGCTCATCGCTGCACCGTCGACAATTCCGCTCGCCGTCGCAGCAGTGACGGTTCCATCTTTTTTGAAAAGAGCTTTCATCGCTTTGATTTTCTCTGGCGGGATGTCTGGTTTCGGATGTTCGTCTTTCGAGATTTCGATTTCGCCTTTTTTCGAGGCGACTTTTACGCTCTTCATTTCAGTCGCAAAGTAACCTTTGCTCAAAGCTTGCGCGAAACGCGCTTGCGATTTCATCGAGTACTCGTCGCACGCGTCACGACTGATGCTGTACTTCTCGGCGAGATTCTCTGCCGTGATCGCCATCGGTGTTCCGGCGTATGCGTCGGTCAATGCGCTGGTCATGTAGTCTTCGACTTGCGCGTTGCCCATGCGATAGCCTTCAAAGCGAGCACCGCGAAGAACGTATGGAATCTGCGACATCTGCTCGACGCCGCCCGCGAGGATGATGTTTTCTTCGCCAGTCAGAATCATTTCAGCTGCAGTGATCCAAGCTTGAAATCCAGATCCGCAAAGGCGGTTGAGTCCGAGTGCGCCGTTCGTGACCGGTACACCGAGGTGAAGACCGACATGGCGAGGAACGTAGGCGGCATCAGCACCACTCTGTACGACGTTTCCGAGAACGATATGATCGATGTCTTTTGCATCGACCTTGGCTTGTTCGAGAGTCGCGCGCCCTGCTGCAACAGTGAGCTGAGTTGCGCCGACGTCCTTGAGACCACCGCCAAAGGCGCCAAAGGGAGTGCGTTGACCTGCTACGACGACGATGGACGACGGATGAGCCACTGAGAATCCTCCTGGAAAGAGCGAGTTTCAGCGTAGAGAAAGCGCTCTACCTCGTCAATTGACACCTCTTGTGAAAGCCGCTATCCGAATCGCATGAGAGTTCTGGTCATTGGTCAGGGCGGTCGCGAGCACGCCATCGTAAGAGCGCTGCGTCTTTCTCCTTCGGTTTCTGAAGTTCACGCACTCCCGTGGAGTGACGCCATCGCTCAAGAAGCCAAATGCCACAAGATCGATTGGAAAGACTTCGGCGCTGTCTCTGACCTCGTTCGTCACGAAGGTATTCAGCTTGTTGTGATCGGACCGGAAGCTCCGCTGGATGCGGGCTTGTCAGATCATCTGCGCAATCAAGGCGTTGCTGTCTTTGGACCAAGCAAAGCTGCAGCTCGTCTTGAAAGCAGCAAAATCTATTCAAAGAAGTTCATGATCGAAGCGGGAGTTCCGACAGCGCGAGCTGAGGTTGTATCGAGCGTTGACGCTTTGATGAAGGCAGCCAAGCGATTCGCTCCGCCCTATGTTTTGAAAGTCGATGGTTTGGCAGCCGGTAAGGGTGTCATCATCTGCAAGACTGAGTTGGAACTCACTGATGCCGGTCGTTCGGTTTTCGAGGATCACGCATTCGGTGCTGCTGGCACCGAAGCTCTGTTAGAAGAATTCAGTCCCGGCTACGAAATCAGCTATCTCGTACTCACAGACGGTGAGCGCTTCGAACCATTCGTTCTTGCGCAAGACCACAAGCGCATCGGCGATGGCGATGTCGGTCCAAACACGGGCGGCATGGGAACAGTCGCGCCAGTTCAAATCGATTCCGAATTACGCGCGCGCATTGATCGTACAATCGTCGCGCCGACGATCGCGCACATGAAGAAAAATGATCTCGTTTATCGAGGAGTTCTTTACGT
>DATLHP010000259.1:0-3196 GCA_035539835.1 Bdellovibrionales bacterium | reverse complement strand
GTTCAGACCACACTTTACGGAAAAGGCCTTGTCGCAGCTCCACTCGGAGCGGGTGCAAATGTGAACGGCGGTGGCGGTTACGGAACCAAAGGTCGTGGCGGCGGCCAGGCTGGTTACGGCAAAATGAGTCTGATTGGTTCGGCTGGAACTTCGGTTCTTCCGCTCGGTCATGAGGCATTGATCGAAGGCGGACTCGATATGAGTTCGATCGAAGACGTCATCCTTCGCAACATGGCGCAAGTTCGCTACTGTTATGAGCAGGGTTTGCAGGTTAAGCCGAGTTTGAAAGGTCGCGTTAAAGTGAGCTTCGTGATCGGAGCCCGTGGTCGTGTGAGAACAGCTGGCGTCGCAAATACGACGTTGGGTTCGAATCAGGTTGAAAGCTGTATCGTAAGTCGTTTGAAGACCTGGAAATTCCCTCAGCCAGAGGGCGGATTCGACGTAAAAGTCTCATATCCATTCTCGCTCCAACGCGCGAGCAACCGCGTTGCATCGAACTAAGACCTAAAGCTATGATCGGCTTTCCAACCAGGAGAGCCGATTCATGTTCAAAAAAATCTTCGAAACCAAAAAAGCTCCAGCTCCAATCGGACCTTACTCGCAAGCCGTCGAGTCGGGCGGATTTCTGTTTTGCTCAGGGCAAATTCCCCTTGATCCAGCTTCGGGTCAGATCGTGACAGGTGGAGTTCCTGAACAGACTGAAATGGTCATGCAAAACATCGAAGCTGTTCTTTCAGAAGCGAAGCTCGGCTTCGAGAACATCGTGAAGACGACGATCTTTCTTACTGATATGGCTGACTTTCCAGCGGTCAACGAAGTCTATGGCCGTCGTTTCAAGTCTGAACCACCAGCGCGTTCGACAGTTGCTGTTCAAGGCCTTCCGCGTGGAGTGAAAGTCGAAATCGAAGTCTTGGCTCGTCGTCCATAAGTGGCAGCTGAATTCAGATTCAAGAAACGCTATGCGATCGTTTCGATCGCCGTGATTTGCGCGGCGGTCTTTGCCGTGCTTTTCATTCGAGAAGCGCGTCTGATCTTAAAGCAAAGCGTGAACTCTTGGACTGAAGACGTGAGCGCAGACTGCGCGGTTGTCTTGACCGGCGGCCCGAATCGAGTTCGAGAAGGACTTGATCTTCTCTCGCGTAAGGCTGTGAAAAAACTCGTTTTGAGCGGAGTGCATCCTCAAGCGACGCTCAGACATATTTTTCCGCAGTTTCCATACTTCGGTGATCTCAATGAACAAGACATCATTCTCGAGCGAAGAGCGCAGACGACGTTCGGAAATGCTCAGCAGACACTGCCTTTGGTCGAGGCGCTTCGTTGCCGTGACCTTGTGATCATTACTTCGCGTGTTCATATGCGAAGAGCAGTTCTTACATTCAAAGCAGAGTTTCCGCAGGACTTTCCGCTCATCGCGCGTGCCGTTCCGGGACACTCGGAACCGCCATCGCAAGACGAAGTTTTTTGGGAAACTATCAAGGCATTGTTCTACTCTGCGTGGGCTTACTAAGGCGGATTTGGCGACACGTCTGGCCGTAAGTCGCTCTTGAGAAAATAGGGTTTGTTTACCGATAGATATCGGTAGATGACTGCAATTCTTCACAGCCTTCATTCAGCTCGTTCAATGTTCTTTTCGCATGTCGATGCCCTCGGGCGCGATGTTGTCGAAATCATGCGCTACATTTTCGAAGTTTTGCTCATGGCGTATCTGAGTGTTCGTGCTGCCGTGTTTGACCAAGCACAAGGATTGCGAACTGTTTTTGGTGTCGTGAGCGCGCAGATTTTCTTCACAGGTTGGCAAGCAATGCCATTGATGACCGTCCTTGCTTTGGCAACCGGCGGGATCTGTATTCTCCAAAGTTCGGCGCAGCTTCAGCTCCTTGGCGGAGCCTCGATGCTCGGAAATCTTCTTGTCGTCATCATCGTCCGTGAAGTTGGCCCGCTGTTAACAGCGTTGATCGTTATCGCTCGCTCCGGAACGGCCGTCGCAAGTGAAATCGGTAACAGCCGAGTGAATCGCGAGATTGAAGCTCTCGAAACAATGGGTATCAACCCGCTGTCGTATATCGTGTTCCCACGAATCGTTGGTGGCGTCGTGAGCGTGTTGTGCTTGGCGTTCTATTTCAACGTCATTGCGCTCTTGGGTGGATTTTTGGTCACTCGCTTGATCAATGATATGCCGTTTTCGTTTTATGCAGACTCTCTTTCGAACGCTTTCACGCTCGAAGATGTTGGACTCTTTCTTCTCAAGAACAGTTTTAGCGGAATGATTATCTTCGTCATCTCATGCTACCAAGGAATGACGGTGAAGCAGAGTTCGCACGAAGTTCCGCAAGTAACAACCAAGGCCGTCGTTCATTCAATCATCTTCGTTGTGAGTTTCAATCTCATCGTTACAACGCTCTTCTATCTGAATCAGCTGATTAAGATGGGAATTCTATGAAGCCAGATTACTCGATGATCGACACAATCAAGTCGCTGCGCTTTGAGGGAATGTCGTTCGGCTATTCGAGCGAGCGTCGTATTTTTGAGAATGTAACGTGTGAAATTCCGGTTGATCGCATTGTCATGATCGAGGGCGAACGCGGCGGCGGACAAAGCACGCTTCTGAAGTTGATCGGCGTTTTGATGCAACCGCATTCGGGCGCGTTCTTGGTGAATGGGCTGAATACCACGCACATGAGCTTCGAAGAGTTTTTACCGATTCGCCGTTTGATTTCATACACGTTTGACTACGGCGGACTCTTTGCCAATCGCACTCTGCGCGACAATCTCACGCTCGGACTTCTGTATCATAAGAGTTTGTCGTTTGATGAAGCTAACGAACAAGCTCAGCGTATGGCTGAGCATTTCGGATTTCAGCGCCAAATCGATGAGAGACCGGCAGCGGTGTCGGGTGGTTTGCGAAAGCTCACCTGTGTTCTGCGTTCGTTCATGATGAATCCAGAGATGCTCGTTATGGATGATCCGTTCATGGGTCTCGATACAGAGAGCGCTACGAAAGTAATCAATATTATCCACGAAAGACGGGAAGCCGGCCAAATGAAACACGTGTTCTTCACGAGCCGCGATGAATTTTGGCCGAAGAAGCTCGGATATGACTCACTCGTCCTGGAAAGCGGAGCTTTCAAGTTTCGCGAGAAATCAAAGCTAACGGGAGCAGCGTAACCATGAAGGTGAAGTTTAATAAATACGAGCG
>DATLHP010000258.1:0-6321 GCA_035539835.1 Bdellovibrionales bacterium | reverse complement strand
GGGGTCGAGAAGATCGCCAAGCGCATTCTTCCACAAGGATACAAGGCCGTCGTTGGTGGAAGCGCACAAACATTCCAAGAATCATCTCAAGGTCTCGTGATGGCGCTGCTATTGGGAGTTCTTGTTTCGTACATGGTTTTGGCATCGCAGTTTAATAGCTTCATTCATCCGATAACGATCTTGATCGCACTTCCATTCAGCGTGTCAGGTGCGTTCATTGCGCTGAAGCTGGGCGGCCAGACGCTCAACATCTACAGCATGATCGGACTCATCTTGTTGATGGGTATCGTAAAAAAGAATTCGATCCTCTTGGTCGAATTCACGAATCAAATGCGAGAGCACGGACTCGGCGTCAAAGAGGCATTGATTGAAGCATGCCCGGTTCGACTTCGCCCGATTTTGATGACATCGATTGCGACGATCGTCGGCGCCGTCCCTGCCGCTCTTGCACTCGGCCCTGGCGCTGAGAGCCGCGTTCCGATGGCGCTCGCCGTGATCGGTGGAGTTGCCGTTTCGACAGTACTCACGCTTTTCGTGGTGCCTTGTGTGTATGAGCTCTTTGAACGCTTGAAGGATTCTTTGGGTTTTAAGACAGACTACACTCTGCGCCGGGCGCAAGAATCAACGAATACGCACGAAGACGTAGTCAGACGAATCGGCCATTGATTCAAACAGAATCAGATTTGAAATATGTTTTTTAACGGCCTGAATATAGAGATTACGTTCAGGCGTCGCTGTCCCTCGAACGATCTGACGAATACTTCCGAAATAAGAATAAAGAATGTAATCGTAAATATTCGACTCGTTCATCGAAAGCGGATTGCGATGACGAATGCGGGTTTTCATTTCTTTTAAGCAGTCCGCCAAAAATCCAATTGTCGCAATGGCCGCTGAGTCTGGGCGGTCAAGATGGGCTGTTTGAATACCGAAATGTTTCTGGATCAACGCAGGTACCTTTTTAATCTGTGTTGCTCCGCGACTGTTTACAGCAGTCATCGGTCGCTGCTCTAAAACTGCTTCTGCTTGTTTCACAGCGGTGACCACGGGTTGCATATTCTCTTTCAGAAAGTATCTGGCGCTTGTGCCGAACTTCGTTTCGCGCCCCAAGATACCGAACGCCATGAGGGCTAAGCGATTGTACTCGTCGTTCTTCAGCCCGTAGATTTTCATGATTTTATGTTTGGATGATTCGAGTGCGGCAAGATAGCGACGATTGAACTTCGTCTGAAGTGATCTCTTTTTGATGAATATGCGCAATCCACGATAGTCGTCAGCGCCCCAACCACGGGTGAGTTCTGAAAACCCTTGGTTTCGAGCGTCGTACATTTCTTCATTGAGCTTGAGTTGGTACAGAGCGCCTAGGTCAGAGGCCGCAAGTGAATCCTGCGGCCCCCGCCCAAAGATAAAAGAGGCTTGGCCATCGGCGAATGCCGACGTCATTGCGATAAAAAACGCAAAGATGCCAATAAGCGATCTCACAGCACGAACCTCTACACTTCCCAAACCCGGAGCGAACACGCTCATCATCCAGCGGGCGAGGAAGCGTATGAGCAAGCTGCGCGCCAATATCTAGTTAAAGTAGATTATGCATGGTGAGTGATAGGGTACCCGGCTCAGTAGCCATAAAACCGCGTTCGCCTTGAGTCGGTGAAAGGATTCTACAACTGCACGACTCGAGGCCGAATGAGGGCACTGTCCACAAAGCTGACATTGTGGAGATTAATTCAACCCATTTGTGGCGTCCTCGGCCTGATCTATAGTGTGTGTGCCAACTACGAAGGGGCTTTTGTGAAAGCTTTTGCGCGATCGGCTCTCGTCATCGGAATGATTTTTTCGTGTGCGCCAGCATTTGCAAAATGCATCGGCTCCATCTCGCTCGACGAAATGGGACAAAAGGAAGTCGTTGCGATTGAAGCCGTTGTCGGTGAAATCGATGGAGAGAAGTCGATCTTTCTTCGCGATCTCGAGTCTGGAGATGATTTCTCTGTTTATATCGTTAGTTCTGAATCAGAAACAGAGACCGAAGTTTCCTATAAAGGCCAAATGGATTTGGGCGGATACGGAAAGCTCAACACGTTATTGACGATTCCAAAGTCAGGCGTCGGCAAAGGCACGCTCACAACCGAAAGACCGGACGTGAGCGATACCGAAACTTTTATTCTTACTTGTACTGCAGAATAATCAGCGATTAGCGAGCGACCGGCAGATAAGCTGCTGTTGTTCCTTCGATGCGAACGATCAGCACTTGGCCGTTTGTCGTATCGAGTTCAACAAGCTTTTCGCGCTTCGGAATGAGACCCGCTTCGTTGATACGCTCCACTTTTACATTCACGAGAAGGCGGCTTCCCATAATTCCGTCGACATGGGCTTTGATTGAGCTACGAGTACGCACGCGGTAGCTCACGCCGAATTGGTTTTTTCCTTCGTCGATTTTCTCAGTGCGTGGTGCATTCAGTTGCGAGAGTGGAATTGCTTCTTTCAAAGTGCTGATAACCAACGACCCGCTGCCATTGCTAACAAGGCGAGTGATCTCATCGTCAGCATTTTTACGAATCACGAGGCTGTCGTCTTCGACGGTAATCACAAGAGTCTCTGGTGCATTCGCATCCGATTGCCTATCAAAAAGACCGCCCGGAACCGAATCGACCTTTCTGAATTCACCCTGTAACGCCTCGGCATCGTGAGCCTGAGCAACCGAGAAGGACATAACTGAAGCGATGAGGACTGCGGCGAATTTCATAAAGGTTCCTTTCGAAAAGGGATAACAGCCTATTCGTTTTCAAGACCCGTTCCCCGCCCAAATCGCATTAAACCCCCGCACACCCCTCACCCCTGTTCAACCTATCAACGCCCGCCAGCCCATTTGCGCCGAAAGGTACGCCGCTCCCGATGGTAGCAATGCTGCGTCTAACGCAGCATTGCTACCATCGGGAGCGGCGTACCTTCTGGTTAGATAGAGATTTCGTCGTCTACGGAAGGTTGTGCATTTGCGTGTTCTGAAAGGGCGCAACGGATACGATCCAAGAGCTTTGAACCGTAGATCGGTTTCAATAGAACATCGTGAGCGCCGTATTGCTGGGCCTCCTGCGCATGGTCGCTGATGTCACCGGTGAGAAGAATCACGAGAGTGTTTGGCCGCAATGCCTTTGCGTTCTTTAGCAATTCGATTCCGTCTCCGTTGTCCATCAGGACATCGCTCAAGATAACGTCGAAGTGCCTTACTTTAAAAGCTTCAAAGGCTTCGCGCCCCGAGGCCGCAAGCACGACGTCATATCCTGACTTTTTAAAGAGCTTTCCGAAGTATTCCAGAATCTCTGGCATGTCCTCGGCGATGAGAATCGAAGGTGGGCAAACAGGATGCATTCGATAAACGTATCTGATCTAAGCTCATACGCCCACGGACGTTGGTCCTAATGTTTCAGTATGTCTCATAATGAGATTGAGACCGCTCAGTAGCAATCGTCAGTCTGACGACAGGTTGTAAAAAGTTTGATCGACTGTTGGCGATAAAGCGACATCCCACGCGGTCCGGTCATTGCTCTTAGTTTAGTCGACGAGTTTAACGAATTGTATCAATGGGAGAAACGAACATGGGCAACACACAAAAGATCGCTTACTTGATCGCCGCTACAATGATCATCGTCGGCTTCCAAAACTGCTCGCCGGTGAACTTCGGTGCCGCTGATGACAGCGCAGCATTCGCAAAAGGCACCGATGATGACTCAAATGGTGGCCAGGATCCTAATGATCCAAATGACCCGAACAATCCGAACAACCCTGGTGATCCAAACGATCCGAACGATCCAGATGGACCGAAGGTTGCCGAACCGCCGGCTCCACCAGAAGAAGAAGCACATGTTCTCTGTGAAAATGCTCGCGAGATGTATGAGTCGAGCGGAATTACACCGGGAACATACAAAGAGATCCGTTCAATCGGTAACTCGCATCTGAGCCCGTTCTACGCATTCACAGCGGAAGACGCACGCTCGGTTGGCAATTCGACGATCGTTATCGTCGGAGCTGGTGACGATGCTCTCCTACAAAATGCAAGATCAGTTGGTAACTCACGCATCGTACTCTGCGGTATTAACGTAAATATCGCTAAAGCTGTCGGTAACTCACATATCGACATCGTCGGCGCGAACGTTCTCGTCGAAGGAAAATCAGTGGGTAACTCAAGCATCCGTATCTATACGAAATCCGGAGTCCAGATTCAGTAAGAAGTCCTAACCACACACAAGTCGATAACGGGAAACCCCGCGTTCATCACGCGGGGTTTTTCACTTAGAAAAGCGATCCACCCATTTTTGTAGCCTTGCCCTTATGAATCGATGGCGATTGCGGAAGCACGCCATTCTCAAACAACATCACAACGGTCGAGCCCATATGAAAGATGCCGATCTCATCACCGCGATGTACCGGTACTGTCGGACTGTAGTGGCGCTCTTTCGGTTGACGATCGGCTTTACGGACTCGGCTCGTGATTTCTGAATCAAAAGACATGGTCATGTTGCCGACGTTGGTAGCGGCAACCATGACGAGGGCAACCTTGCCCTTCGGCGTTTGCATGACGACAGCAACACGCTCATTGATCGCAAAAAGATTTGGGATCGCGTTCACGCTCCATTCATTCACTGGCCACATGGTTCCAGGAATGTGATTGCTCCAAATGATCTCGCCGTCGACCGGGCAATGAACTCGGTGGTAATCCGTCGGGCACAGATAGTAGGTCATGAACTGACCGTTTTCGAAGTTGGCAGAAAACTCTGAAGTCTTCAGAAGTTCATTGACGGTGTACTGCTTACCTTTTGCTTGAATCAATGTCTGATGTTCGATCGAGCCGGCTTCACTGACAAAAGCATCTGCGCAATGAACGACGCCGGCACCGATCGGACGAACACCAGGCTTCAACTTCCGTGTAAAGAGCTCACCGATTGTTCGATAGTGATCGATCGGAAATTCGGCTTCGCTGAGGTCGATATTGTAGTACTTCGCAAACCATTCGACGCTCTTCTGCCCGATTGGCCGAGGTAAGGGCTGATGAACGAACTTTCCCACCCAGTGGCTTAAATCGTTCTTAGGCAGGATCGGCATAACGACGTCAAAAATCCGGTTTTTCATGCGAAGAGAATACCCCAAACCTCCAAGGAGGTACCAGCTCGCTTTTTGGCCCGAACCGCGTCAATTTCAGGCGTACGCCCTCACCTATTTCCAAAGTAGGCCCGGTCCGCCTCGCGTCCTTTTGTGAAGTCTGCTAAAACCTTTCAAACCTCGAACCAAGAAGCTTGAAGAATGAAAACCTTCCGCGACTTGAAAGTGGGCCTCGACGAGGATCTCGAAGAGAAGCTCGCCTATCTTGTCCCCAACTACTCTCAATGCCGAATCCTTCGTAAATCTGTCGATGCTCGTCGTTCAACCGATGTTCATTGGGTTTATTCTGTCGACGTCTACGAAGAAAACGAAGCGCCGAAAGATCCCGATTATTCAGTCGAAAAAGTCAGCTTCCCTCGCGGCCAAGCAAAACCGTTGATCGTCGGAAGCGGTCCTGCGGGATTATTTGCTGCCGTTCGACTTCTTGAGCGCGGGATTCCGTGCACGTTGATCGAGCGTGGATCGATCGGAACAAAACGCATTCAAGCCATCAACCAGTTTTGGCGCTACGGCCAACTTGATCCGAACAACAACGTTTGTTTCGGAGAAGGCGGCGCCGGCCTCTACTCAGATGGCAAACTCATCACGCGAATTAAGTCGCCCTACATTCCGTATGTGATGGATCGCCTGGTTCGCTTCGGCGCGCCTGAAGAGATTCGTTATCTTGCAAACCCACACGTTGGTTCAGATCGCATTCGTCGCGTGATTCCGAAGATTCGTGACTTCCTCACGCAAAATGGTTGCGATCTGCATTTCGATACACCAATGAAGCGACTTCTCACTGACGGTTCGCGAGTCACTGGTGTTGAATCGACGGACGGCCGCGTCTTCGAATCAAATCATGTGATTCTCGCAACCGGACATTCCGCTGAAGACATTTTCGATCACTTGCAAGAGATCGGCGTGTTCATGGAAGGAAAGAGTTTCGCCCTCGGACTTCGAATCGAGCATCCACAAAGTTTGATTAACAAAATCCAATTTCGCTCGGCCGCAGAAAATCCTGTTTTGGGCGCAGCGAACTACAAACTCGCCGATCATGACGACAAAGCGAACATCGGCGTCTATAGCTTTTGCATGTGCCCCGGGGGATACGTTCTATCAAGCGGAACTTCTGCTGATGGAATTGTCGCTAACGGCATGAGTAACTATCATCGCAACTCCCCATTCGCC
>DATLHP010000257.1:0-3647 GCA_035539835.1 Bdellovibrionales bacterium | reverse complement strand
TACGGATGAACGAAAATATAGCCTTTTTCTGCTTCGAGCTTCTTCGCGTGCTCGTAAGCCTCGTCGTAGAAATCACCGTGCAGGATGACCTTCGCTCCGTAGTTCTTTGTCGCGTTGATCTTTACGATGGGGGCAGTCAAGGGCATCACGATGTGTGAGGCGACTCCGAGAGAAGTCGCAGCGAGAGCGACACCTTGTGCGTGATTGCCGGCTGAACTTGCGATCACTCCCCGCTTTTTTTCTTCAGCGGTGAGTGCATTCATCTTGTTCATGGCGCCACGGATTTTGAAACTGCCGGCGAGCTGTTCGTTTTCAAGTTTGAAAAAGAGCTCAGTGCCTGAAAGTTCGAAGGCCTTCGGGCAACGTCGGACCGGCGTACGCGTGATTGTGTTCTTTAAAAACTCGCGCGCTTGTTTGATTTGTTCGAGTCCGATGCGTTGATGCTTCATTCAGTTTCCTACCAGGCGCTACCAATATGCCGTGAACCCCAAAACAGGCTTTCGCTCACCGAGCTGGACGGTCGGCCTCAGAGTGTGGTCTGAGTATAGTGGCGCTTCTTCTTCTTTGAAGAAATAAAAAGGCGCCATTGCCTTTCCGCAGTGCTCACATTCACTGACGTGATGTCCGTGGGTTTCGGTCATCCCGCCGCAAATATGACAGCGACGAATATGTACGGAGACAGAGCCATCCGTCTTCAATTTCTTCTTCCGATTTTTTCGATCCAAAAAAGGCCTCCTCGAACGGGAGTCCCCACATCAGGTCTCTTAAGCTTGCCCTTAGTCTAGGTTGGCTTAGCTCACTTCGCAAGAGACAATATTTGTAAGCTGTTGTTATCACTTGGCATTATGTCTAATGACTTTACGCATCAAGAAAAGAGTCTCACAGTTCCGCGAGCTTCCGAGCCCGCGTCATTTTCTCAAACGGAGAACCATTTCTGTGTCATTGATCGATTGTCCGTGAACGCGAAAAAGATCGACAGTGGTTGTCCCGCCTTCGAATCCAAATTTTCGATACAGAGCCTTCGCAGGCTCGTTGTGATCGAAGACGTAAAGTTGAACCCAATCAAGTGTTGGCTGGCTCTTCGCCCATTCGATCGCCGTTTGCATCAATTGCTTACCGTAACCGGAGCTACGATGACTGCGCTCGAGCCCCATCATGAGATGAGCTCGGTGGAGTGTTGCCTTCATCGGTGGACGATGACAAAGCGTAAGCTCACCAAAGACCGCTTCACCATCGGTAACAATCCAAACGCGCTCCCAACCGTTTTCAGTTGGTGAGAGATTCCAGCTCTTTGTTTTTTGAGGAAGAAGTGTTTCGAACGGAAGCGAATTGGGTTCTTCGCTTGGAGTAAAAACAAAATCTCCGTCCCGACCGCTTTCGGCCTGATGACGGAGACTATGTTCGATCAATGCTTTGAGATCAGAAATCTCAGCGAGTCTGACGACTGCGGCCACGGCCACGATCCTTATCGCGATCGCGACGGTCCGGCGTACGATCATCACCACGACGGTAATCGTTGCGAGTGAGCTGCGCCGTCAAACGGGCTTCACGACCCTGGCGATTGACGTAATTCATTACGAGAGTTCCGATCGTTTGGTCACGACGGAAACGATCATTCTTCAGCACCTGACGGACTTTGAATGCAATCGGAAGTTCGACGTTTCGGTTCGTTTCAAACCCACCGCGACCGATGTCACCAACACGACGGTTGTTTTCGTTATAGAGATTGCCTTGATCGATTTGGAAATGAGCTCCGTCAACAAGGTAACGGCGTGTTCCTTCGCGATTCAACCAAGCCGTGACAACGAGTTCGCTCGCTGACTGTTCGATGAATAAGTTCACCTGAACTTCATGGCGACGATTCGAGCGCGACGTTCGATCGTGGCGATCCGAACGATCGAGCTCGATCACTGCAGTTCCAGACCACAAGCCGTTCACACGGGCTGGAGTTCCACTGAGGTCAGATTCTGAAAGTTCACCTGGGCGAACTTCTGAATCGGGAACCTTTGCGGATTCTTTTCCTGAGTTTTTATCGTTACAGCCTGCGAAAAGTGCGACGGCTGCGAGTGAAACCAAAATTTTGCGAACCATACGTAACCCCCGTTACTAAGGTGCGCACTATAGTACTGCTCTAGGGAAACCGACAGAGCCCAGGAAAGAATTGCCAGGCGGATATGAAAATCCGCCATATGACACCAGCTCTACTCTGGTTTAATCCACGCCATGGGCACATCGCCCTCGAATGTTCCGTCGGGACGACGGATACGATGTTCGAAAAACCCCTCGCGACGAAAGCCAACAGCCTCGTAGAAGGCGATCTGTCTTTGATTCGAATCGCGTGCCATTAGTTCAACGCGCGAGATATCGGTCCGGTTGTTCTGCACGTGCTCGATGAAATCGAGAAAAAGTCTGCGGCCGATTCCCTGACTTTGACGATCTGGATGAACACCAATGATGAGGTCACTCAATACGTGATCAAACGCCTTCGGTCGCGGCTTTCGCGCAGTGATGGCGCCGACGAGATTTTCTGAGCTGCGCTCGAAAGCACCGATTGCAATGCCACCCCGCTCGGAGCCCCGAATTGTTTTTTCGATATATGTTGAATCGATTTCGTCTTCGCTGCGAACGAAGCCACCCCGTCTTGATGCGATTCCGCGATAGAGCTCTGCGAGCTTCATCGAATCATCGTTTGTCAGAAAACGAGTGTAGATTTCCATTAGTTCTTTGCCTGGCAAAGCGCCAAGAATGGCTCGATATCGAGACTCGCGCCACCGACCAAAAAGCCATCGACTTCAGGTTGGTGAGCGATCTGAGATGCATTGTCTGGCTTCACACTTCCGCCATAGAGAATCGGAGTCGCGTCAGCAAATGTATCGCCGCCAATCGTTTTCATCGCTCGGCGCAAGACGAGATGCGCTTCGTTTGCTTGCTCTGGAGTTGCGACTTTTCCGGTACCGATCGCCCAGACCGGCTCGTAGGCGAGAATCACACGCTTGGTGTGATCGCGCTCTGAGAGTCCAACCGTCAATTGACGAACGATCACTTCGTCAGTGCGACCCGATTCACGTTCTTCAAGAGTTTCGCCCACACACAACATTGGCGTGATGCCGAATTGATGAAGCGTTTTAACTTTCTTTGCTGTCTGCTCGTCTGTTTCACCAAACAACGTTCGGCGCTCGCTGTGACCAACAAGCGTGTAAGGCGTAGCGAGTTCCGCAATCACCTTCGGAGAATTTTCTCCGGTGAAGGCGCCGCTCGCTTCCCAATGACAGTTTTGTGCACCCCAACCGACGTTCGTGGTGCGCAAAGCTTGTTGCGCAACCCAAAGATCAATCGCTGGAACAAAAAAGATCACTTTGCGAAACGCGACGTCTTTTGCAACACCGGTCGCATCGAGTTTCGGCAAGAAGGCTTTCAAAAAGTCAGCGGCTTCTGCGGGACCTTTGTTCATCTTCCAATTCGCAGCAACAGTAAATGCTCGCAACGTGCGATCTCCTACAGCGTCGGTTGAACCGACGGACGCAAGTTTCTCAAAACCTCGAGACCAGGAAGCTTATCACCTTGAAGATACTCGAGGCTTGCGCCTCCGCCAGTAGAGATGTGAGTCATCTGACCGGCGTATCCTGAAGCTTCAGCCGCTGCAGCAG
>DATLHP010000256.1:0-13012 GCA_035539835.1 Bdellovibrionales bacterium | reverse complement strand
GTATCAATCCTGATATCGACGACGTGGTCGCACCCGTCGCTAGCGTCTCTCCGACGAAGAAAACCAAAAGCAAACGCGTTCACGCTGAAATCGTTGAACCAGATTCAGATTCGAAGGCCGTTGCGACGGTAGATCCGATCGCGACTTACTTAGCAGAAATTCGAAAGTATCCACTTCTCACCAAAGAACAAGAACGCGAACTCGCGCTTCACTATCGCGAGACTGGAGATCCAAGAGCCGCCGAGCGCTTGGTCACAAGCAATCTTCGTTTCGTTGTAAAAGTGGCGGCGGAATACTCGCGCTTCGGAGCCAAGCTCATCGACCTTGTCCAAGAAGGCAACGTCGGCCTCATGCACGCCGTTCGTGAATTCAATCCGTACAAAGGCGTGCGGCTGATCACATACGCCGTCTGGTGGATTCGCGGCTACATTCAAGAATACTTGATGCGCCAGTACTCGATGGTTCGCATCGGAACAACTCAGAACCAGCGCAAACTCTTCTATCGTCTGCAAAAAGAGAAAGACAAACTCGAAGCCGACGGACAGCGCGCGACTGTTCCACTACTTGCTGGCCGACTTGGTGTCAGCGAAGAAGAAGTCGAAACGATGCAGCAGCGGCTCTCCGGAAGAGACGTCAGCTTAAACACGCCGCTCGATAGTGGCTCTTCCGCAGCGACTTTGCTGGACTTTGAAGCCGATGAGCACATGTTGGTCGATGAAGACCTCGGTCACCGCGAAGAGCTCGAAGTTTTGCGCGAACATCTCGAAAAAATTCGTCCGACCTTGAACGAGAAAGAAACCCATCTTCTCGACAATCGCCTTCTCTCAGAAGAACCTCTGACACTCCAAGAAATCGGAGACGAGTGGAAAGTCACACGCGAAGCCGTTCGCCAAATGGAAGCCCGCCTCGTCGCAAAGATCCGCAAAGCCGTCGTTGCCGAGCTGGGCACGGACGAATTCTAACTTTAAAAAATCGGCTCGCGATCTGAATCGCGTCCAAGTCGACGACTCTTTAAACTCGTATCGTGATTGTCGCGATTGTCTTTGTGATCACGCGCAGGCCCTTTGTTTTCGTCGCCTGCAAAGGCACCCCTCACTTGATCGCGGGCGAAGTCATCGCGATGAAGCTTCTTCATATCGTCACGGGTATGGTGTTGTTGCTTGTGAGGAGCACTACCTCGACGGACTGTGGCCATAAGACCTCCTCGTCTCGTTCAAGCTTATAAAATTCGAGAAACTCATTCTTGAGTTGAGAGTGCCAAGAGTGTGAAAGCGCGAGCAAACATTAGGCTGAGCTGAACTCAGTCGCCTGCATCAATGGGTTTATTCGGTGGTCCGTTGACGACGATCTCTTTCAAGAGTTCGCACAAACGCGTTGGCGCCAGAGTCTCTTGGGTTTTTTCGAGCTCAGGTAGAGTCCACCAGCGAAATTCGTTCAGATACATCATTTCGTCTTTGGTAAGACTTTGATTGGCGTGGACATCAAATCGATTCGTGCGAATCAAAAAGAATTCCTCGCGCTGATCGAAATGCTGGCCCATCCATTCGAATGAAACCTCGCGACTCCAGAGATGGCCCGCGATCTTGAAATCTTTGAGTCCGACTTCTTCAGAGAGTTCGCGCTTCAATGCATCTTCAATTGATTCGCCCGAGTCAATGCCACCGCCCGGTGTGATCCAGCCGACCCACTTCCCGTTTGGATTGGAGATCTTGATTAAAAGAATTTCGTTTTGCGGCGTCAGAATAACCGCTCGACTGGCTCGTCTTAGCGCCACCGTCACCACACCGCATTCGGTTTTTTGACGGGAGCCGTGCTATCGCTCTGGCTTGGTTGCGGCCCACATTCAAGAGATGCGAAATCTCGCCATGGCAACATCTGGGCGTAGAAATTTGAACCCGGATTCCCATACGCGGGGCCGCCGGTATCCGCTTTTTTCCAAGCACCACGTGAGTCTTTCAATGAAAGCTCCGTCGTTACCGGACTACCGTCAGCCTTGAAAACCTCTGTGACTTGAATGTCTTCAGTTTTTGTCACGTATGGTTTATCTGTCCCGCAGAAATTGAGTTTTGGTCTCTTCACAGTCATCTTGGCTTCTATCCAACCGTTTGGTCGCCTCGTACACGTCGGCTTCGGAGGAAGGTCGTCAAAGCCAACCGACTTATAGACTGCATCGATCTGACCACAAGTGATCGACTGCCCAACGATGCCAACACCATTTTTCACGATAGCAGTCGTAGGCATCGGATCTGGCATTGTCGCAATGGTCTCAAGACCCTCATTCGCCTCGCACAGCCGCTTCGGCACTGGATTCATCGCCACGACCGCGTCAACCACAAGTCCGCCAGCTAAACCCACTGCAACTGACTTCATTGGGCTTCTCGCCAGAGCCACCATGCGAGGGGCGCGAATGTTCGCTCGCAAAGGATCTTCTTTGATCACAGAGATAAGCGCTGAGTGAAGAGACACGCCTCTATTCAATGCTGGAAGTTTCTTAAATCCTTTGGCCGAACTGATTTCGCGATACAAAGGACCGGCGAACGCTTCGACCTTGTCAGCCGCAATCGAATGCATGCCGACCAGCGATTTATTTTTGATGTATTGGTACAAAAGGTTCTCGGTAGCGACTGCTTCGCCACCTTTGAGAGAAGTGATTCTCTGTAGAGTCGCCAAACTTTTTTCCGCGTCTGCGACGGCCTTGGGAGAACCGCCAGCCTTAATGATACCGTTCAACTCATCCATTCGAGCGTTCAGCCTCTGCGTGACTTCTTGCGGAGAAATTCCGGCTGTTTCTGCGGCCCAATGACGAAGAAGTCTCGCTCGCTTTTGCGGTGATGAAATCGTCAGGCGAATCGCGTCTTCATCCATGCCGGCAACAGACTTTCTTGCCCACGCCAATTCATGTTGGCTGATCCACATCTTCGTTCCGAGAGAAGCTGATCCACCGATAGCCGCACCCGAAATGGAATATTTCAACTTCTCGATCAACGGAGCGATTTGGCCGCAGGTTTCTAAACCGTTCTTCTTTTCGATAGTGCTCGTGCAAAGGTAGTATTCTTTGAGAACGTTGAATTTCTGATAAGTCGTTTCACCACAAATTTTCGCGACGTCTGATTGAGGTCGCGTGCCTTGGGCCGGGCCGATGGCTAAAGCGTAAATTGGAAACAACAACGTTGCGAAAACGATTTCTTGAAGCATATGAGTAGGTTACTGCCGAAGCGTAGCGTTTCATAGTCGAGGCTCTATCGGACAAGCCTTCGACAAATGCAAAAGCCGTCTTTCGACGGCTTTTGCTAAGCAGATGTTAAAGAGTTCGCTTCTTTTATGAAGCTTCCTGCTCTTGGTCTTCGAAGACTTGCGTGAGCTTCGCACGAAGACGTTGGACCGCCTGAGCGTGAAGCTGCGACACGCGCGATTCGGTAACGCGCAAAACTTTACCGATCTCTTTCAAGTTCAGGTCTTCGTAGTAGTACAACGAAAGAACGAGACGTTGACGCTCTGGAAGATCTTCAATCGCTTTTGTGATGATCTCTTTCACCGACTTCATATTGAGTTGGGTGAAGGGATTGTTCAGCTTCGTCGCCTCGAGAAGATTCAAGATTGATTTCTTATCGACGCTTGAGAATGTCGCCGACTCGTCGATCGACAGAACCGAAACCGGTCTGACTTGATTCACGAGATCGTAGAATTCGTCCATCGTCATATTGAGCTTCTGCGAAACTTCTTCGTCCGTTGCCGACCGGCCGAGCTCAGCTTCGAGTTCGATCATCGTACGATCGAGAAGCTTTGCTTTGTCGCGGACCGAACGCGGAACCCAATCTTGCGCACGCAATTCATCGAGAATCGCACCGCGAATTCGGAATTCAGCATACGTTTTGAATTTGTTGTCGCGGGTCGGATCGTATTTGTCGATCGCATCCATCAAACCGATGACACCACTCGAGATCAGGTCATCGAGTTCGATATTCGATGGAAGACGGACAGCGATCTTTTGAGCAATGAACTTAATCAAGGGAGCATACTCGATGATCAGTTTATCCTTCTGATCAGGAGTAACCTTGCCTGGTTCTTCTTTGTACTTGCGAAGCAACGCGGAGTTGTTCGACATTCCGTGTACCACCTTAAAGTTCTTGGGCTAACATTCTCAGGTTAACAAGAAGCGAAATGAGCAAAAAGTCCTAATCTTCTCAAGCCACACCGACGAGCTGTTGCCAGAAGAACTGTAAACCGCCTTTGCACTCGCCAACAGTCGTGTAACCCACGAATTGCGCTGCAAGCTTGCGAATTGCCTGAGACGAAACCGCCTCAGGATGAGACTGAGTGACCAATTGTTGAGCGCGAGTGGCCTGTCTCAAATTGAGATCGCTTGGGATCGACCCCTTATAATCCAGACCGACGTATAGGAACCGATTGGCGATTGCATCGAGTTTATTGAAGAGTCTCTGGCCGTCTGCTTCGTCTTTCACCTGATTACAGATGATCGAGAAGCGGTTCTCACGGCAGCGCTGATGGAGAACCTTGATCAACGCATATGAATCCGCGACCGATGCCGGATCGGGAGTCACGACAACGCAAATCTCTTGCGCTGCTGAGTTCAAATAAAGAACGTTGTCATCGATGCCGGGAGCCGTATCGATCAACATGACGTCGAAGCGATGGCCGAGTTGGCTGACTTCATTCAAGAGAGCCTGTTTTTCGAAAACAGACATGTTCTGAAGAGCGAAGATTCCGTTGCCGCCAGGAATGAGAGTCACATTTTTTGCAACTTCGACAAGGATTTCACTCATCTCGCATTCGCCGCTGATCACGTGCTGAATCGTCTTCTGCGGACGAACATTGAACATGATGTCGACATTGGCCATGCCCAGATCGCCATCGAGAATCAAGACACGCTTGCCCTCGCGAGCGAGCTGAAGCGCCGTATTTGACACGATACTTGTTTTGCCGACCCCACCCTTGCCGGATGTGATACTGATCACTCGCGTCTGCGCTCCTGCCATTCCGTGTCTGTGTTCTGCGAACTTTCCTGCTGTTTCTAAACTCACGGCTCTCTCCGTCCCTGGTTGCCTAGTGGAAAAAATTAAAATTATGAATCTCTGCTCTTCAGCTTCGTCAGCTTGAAGATCAGATCGAGCACTCGCTCTTTGCTCGCCGCTTCGAAATCCTCCGGAATGCGATGACCGATTCCGAATGAATGAAGCGGAAGCCCAGTTCGTTTCTGTAAATTGAAAATCACTCCGTGCTGCGCCGACTGATCGAGATTCGTAAACACGAGATCTTGCGGCTCGAGTGCCCGATATCGACGAGCGATCTCTTCGGCATCTCCGTCTTTCGCCGTCGCCGATACACAGAGATGCGTGATCGGAGCCGCTGTCTCAGGCGGCATCAGACCCTTGAGTGTTTGAATCTCTTCGATGTCGCGCAACTGAAGGCCTGGCATATCGACGAGAATATGATCGACGTGCTTCAGCTGACCAAGAATCCAATCCCAATCGCTTTTGTTACGAACAACGGCAAACGGAACGTTCAGAATTTGGCAATAGATGCGCATTTGATCGACGGATCCTACTTTCGTAGAATCAGTACTCAAAACCGCAACCTTCTTCTTTTCTTTGACGACGAGATGAGCCGCCATCTTTACGAGGGTCGTTGTCTTTCCAGAGCCTGCACCGCCGACGAAAACATGGAGGCGCCCCTGCCACGGAGTCGGATTGACTCGAATCGATTGCAAGAAATACCGCGCAACCCATGCATCGACGATCGGTCGCTTCTTCAGCTGCATCGGCTCGATCTGTTGAGCTGCTGTTTTTAAAATTTCTGCCGCATTCTCAGACGAAATTCCGGACTCAGTGAGCTTCTGGAACATGAAACTCAAGTCATACGAAATTCCGTAGTCAGCACCCGGATGCATGGCTGTAAACGTCTGTGGAACTCTTTGAAAGTTTTCGAGAACTTTGTTCAGACGCTCGATCTCACCCTTCAACATTCCGATTTCAGCATGATCAGCCTGAGCAGCAATCGCCGACGCAGCCGCCGGAGCTGGCGCATAAGTCTCAAGCCCACCTGAAGAAGAAGGAACAGAAGACCGTACCGAAACCGGCGCCGCATCCGATGCCGTTGCCGACACCCGACCCACACCAACAGGCTTCACAGGTTTCTCTTCTTCGAAAAATGCATTGTTCTTGAAGGCCTCTCGAGCTGCTTCGCGAACGCGCGCCATCGCCGACTCGGCCTTTGGCGCCGGAGCTGGGCGTTTCGCCGGTGCCGCCTGAGGCGCAGCGGAAATACCGTGTTCAAAACCGTCTAAGAGTTCGCTGACGTTACGTCCTTTTGCATTCTCGAACGCTCGAGCTCGGCGCGGCGTCTCGTCGACTTGCTCGTCTTCGATATCGATATAGGACATCGATGTGATCGGACGATTGCGAGCCGCCTCTTTCTTTATCTCTGCTTCTTGGCTACGAAGACGCTTGTCGACCATCTCGTCGATCAAACGGCGCTGAATACGCGCATCCGCATTCTGAAAGCGTTCGCGATCGGCGTTAGTCAGTCGACTTTCGACGAAATGCTTTTTCTGAAGAGTCGATTCACTCACCGCTGCCGTAATTTCAACGCTTGCTTGGCCACCGATGCCGTAGCTCTTTCGATTGTCGCGCGCAGAGAGAATCACGGCGTCAGGGCCGAGTTCTTTCTTCACCATCGTGAGCGCTTCTTTCATCGATTTCGCTTCGAACTTCTTAACCCGCATGAGCTAACTCCACTGTACCGACCGACGCGATATTCGCATCTGACGTGAGTTCGTTATGAGACAGGACGACGAGCTGAGGAATAAATCTGTGCGTAAGCTTGAACAGGTGACGACGCGCCGTCGGGCTCGTGAGCAAGATCGGCTGGCCGGCGATTTCAGGATGCATCTCGATTGACGATGCGATGCCTTCGATCATTCCGTGCGCGATACGAGGATCCATGACGAGCTGAACGCCTTGCTCCGTTTGCAACAATGAGTTTGCGATCAATTCTTCGAGTCGCGGATCGAGACTCAACACAGGCACCCGTCCGTCGTCGTTGCGATAGCGACCCGTGATTCCGCGGGCGAGCGAGCGACGAACAGCTTCGGTAAGAAGTTCGGAATCCTTCGTACGTGATGCTTCGTCTGCAAGAGTTTCGAAGATCGTAAGGAGATCGCGGATCGAAACTTGTTCGCGCAAAAGATTCTGAAGAACTTTGACGACCGTTCCGAGTGACAGCGGATCTGGAATAAGATCTTCGACGACTTTCGGGTACGACTTTTTGAAGTTTTCGACGAGAGTCGAAGCCTCTTGGCGACCGAGAAGTTCGTGTGCATGAGTGCGAACGATCTCGGTGATATGAGTCGCCATGACCGTTGGTAGATCGACGACCGTGTAGCCTGCCATTTCGGCTTCTTCTTTCGAAGATTTTCCGATCCAAAGAGCGTCGAGACCGAACGCTGGTTCTTTTGTCGGAATACCGTCGACCCGAGAAACCGTATTGCCTGGATCCATCGCAAGCATGTATTCCGGTCGCAAGGTTCCGCCACCGACTTTGTTGCCTTTGATCATCAAGCGATACTCACCCGGCTCCAACTGCAGGTTGTCGCGGATATGGATACTCGGAACGATGATTCCAAGATCGAGAGCAAATTGTTTTCTGATCGAGACGATACGTTCGAGAAGATCGCCCGACTGATCTGATTCGACGATGTTGATAAGTCCGTAACCAACTTCGAGTTCGACGAGATCGAGTGGAAGAAGAGTTTCGATTTTCTCTTTTTCCGGTTTCGCCGCGACTTCTTCAGCATGCTTACGTTCGGTTTCAACTTCTTCTTGTTTGAAGCGTGTAACGAGCCAGGCAAGACCGGCAATCAAGATACCGATCGTGAAGAACGGAAGCGCTGGCATACCTGGCGCCATTCCGAGAGCCGCCATGACGCCAGCACCGATATAAAGAGCGCGCGGATTCAAGAAGAGCTGTCCGATGACCTCTGCGCCCATGTCTTTTTCTGAACCGCTACGAGTAACGATGATACCGGCAGCCGTCGAAATGATGAGGGCAGGAATCTGCGATACGAGACCGTCACCGATCGTGAGTTTCGTATAGAACTGAGCGGCTTGTGCGATGTCGATTCCGTGCTGAATGACACCGATCAAGAGACCACCGACGATGTTGACGACGGTGATGATAATACCCGCGATAGCGTCACCGCGAACGAACTTCGAGGCACCGTCCATGGCTCCGTAGAAGTCGGCTTCTTGTTCGATCTCTTTACGACGCTTACGCGCTTGATCTTCGTTGATGAGACCGGCGTTCAAGTCGGCATCGATCGACATCTGTTTACCAGGCATCGCATCCAAGGTGAAACGTGCAGCGACTTCCGCGACGCGGCCCGAACCTTTGGTGATGACCACGAAGTTGATGATGACGAGGATGACGAAGACGACGAAACCAATGATGTAGTTGTTTCCGACGACGGCACTACCGAAGGCGTGGATGATCGCACCCGCCGCATTCTCGCCTGTGTGACCTTCGCTCAGTACGAGACGAGTGGTCGCAACGTTCAATGAGAGTCGGAACAACGTCGTGATGAGAAGAAGACTTGGAAAGACTGAGAAATCGAGAGCCTTCTTAGCATAGAGAGCAACCAAGAGAATGAGGATCGAAGACGACAAGCTCAACGTTAGAGCAAGATCGAGAATCACCGCCGGGAGCGGAATGATCATGACAGCCAACACCGCGATGAGGGTAATTGCCATCATCAGATCGGCGTTCTTGGTGTATTTCTCGAATTTCTTCAAGAACTGAAACAGTTGTTCCATAGGCTTAGATTCTCACCTTCCGCTTCAACTTGTAGACATACGAGAGAACTTGCGCGACGGCTGTGAACAGTTCGCGTGGGATCACTTGGCCAACTTTCAAAGTTTTGAAGATGGCCCGAGCAAGAGGTTTGTTTTCCATCACCGGAACATTGTTCGCACGCGCGATCTCTTTGATTTTCTCGGCGATACGGTCGCCACCTTTAGCAACGAGAATCGGCGCGGCCATGTTGTCTGGATCGTAACGAAGCGCACACGCGATGTGTGTGGGGTTCGTGATGACGACGTCCGCCTTCGGAACGTCGGCCATCATGCGCTTGTTCGCCATCTCACGCTGGATACGACGAATACGCGCTTTGATCATCGGATCACCTTCGCGCGATTTGTGTTCTTCTTTGATTTCTTGCTTCGTCATGCGCATCTGCTTTTCGAGCTCCCAGCGCTGGAAGAAGTAGTCCGCAGCAGCGACGATTGCCATGAAGATACCAACCCCGCCCAACAGACGAAGAGTCAGATCACCCATGAAAAGAACGAGCTGATTGACCGAGAATGAAATGAGCAATGGAACCTGTACGATTTGGTCTTTAACGAGAACCGAGACGACCGCAATAACGAGCGTGAGTTTGAGGATCGACTTGATGCCTTCGACGAGCGAACGAAGGCTGAAGATGCGACCGAAGCCGGCGACCGGGTTCAGTTTGTCGAGTTTGAATTCAAGGGCTTCTTCATTGTTCAAGAAACCGACTTGAACGACTGTGGCAGCGACGGACATGACACCGAGAATTCCAAGCAGTGGAGCAAGAATGAAAACAGCTTTCTTCGTAACGAAGATCACCGCCGGTTTGTAATCGCCGTTGCGCGCTGCCTCGACTAAGAAC
Organism: Bdellovibrionales bacterium; assembly: GCA_035539835.1. Lineage (GTDB taxonomy): Bacteria > Bdellovibrionota > Bdellovibrionia > Bdellovibrionales > JAMPXM01 > DATLHP01. Next base: position 3,309 of record DATLHP010000256.1, on the reverse strand, counting down.
GAGGTTAAACTCTCGGTAACGATCAAAGAAACTTGTTCGAGGAAGAAACGACCGAGCGCCCATAGGATGAGTGCCGAGCTGAGGAGCATGAGAACGGAACCCAGTTCGCGCGTCTGCGCGACCTGTCCCCGCTTTCGGAAGTCATCACGACGCTGTTGCGTCGCCTCTTCCGTTCTCTCTTCTCCGTCGTCGGCCATCTCTCGTCCTTCCTGGACTTATTTCACATCGCCGCGAGGAACTTAAACAGTACCGCCGCGAACGAATCGACCTGATGACTCATCTCGAAGACCATCGCCGGGATCCCTACTAGCATTACGAGAATTCCCGCCATGAAATTGACAGGCATACTCGTCACCAGCACGTTGATCTGCGGGACGGCTCGACCGATGATCCCCATCGCGACGTTCAGGAAGAAGACAACAACCATAACTGGCGCTGAAATCTTGATTCCTGACTCGACCACAGACTGGAGAATCAGACCGCTGTCTTTAAACACAGCAATGTCGATGCCACCCGTTAAAGGAATTGCATCGAAGCTCTGGACCAAGCCGTCGAGAAAGATGTGATGACCGTTCAAAGATAGAAAAAGCAGAGTCGCTACAGCGACATAGAACTGTTCCACGACCGTCGTTGTTGCACCGATTGTCGGGTTGAAAAGCTGAGCGTTGGCGAGACCTGCGCTCGTAGCGATCAAGTTTGCGCCAGCACTGACAGCAAAGAAGAAGAGTCGTGTCAAAAATCCGAGACAGATACCTGTCAGGACCTCTTTGCCAGCAAGCCAAATGATCTGCTGACTCAAGACTTCGGTCGAGGCACCAGCTCTGTTAATGACTGGAAACAAAACCATCGTAAGGAGAACAGCGAAAAGAACTTTCAGCTGATGGGGAACGGCGAAAACGCTGAAGACCGGCCAGGTCACTAGAAACGCCGACACTCTCAGGAGTATGAGAGCAAACGCGAGTATCTCTGCTTCGTTGAAATTTAGAATAGGCAACATCGGGATACTACTCCCTCACGAACATCGCCATGTTCTCGAAGAGACCGATCGTAAAGTGGCTTAAAATATCGAGCATCCACGGTCCCGCGAGCAATATCACGACACCAATGATGATCATTTTCGGAATGAACGTCAGCGTCGCTTCGTTGATCTGCGTGATCGCCTGCAGAATACTCACGATGAGACCGGTGATGAGCGCAGCACCTAAGAGTGGAGCTGAAACCATCGCCGTCGTACGCAGAGTATCTTCGCTGAGTTTCATGATCAGTTCTTCAGTCACGTGAGATCCCCTTAGCCGAAGCTCTGCACCATCGAGCCGACGATGAGAGTCCACCCATCGACGAGAACGAAGAGCATGATTTTGAACGGAAGCGAGATAACGACTGGCGGAAGCATCATCATACCCATCGCCATGAGAACCGCAGAGATCACCATATCGATGACCAGGAACGGAAGGTAGATAATGAAACCAATCTGGAATGCCGTCTTGAGCTCAGAGATAACGAAAGCAGGAATCAAAACGAGAGTCGGAACATCAGAGCGAGTCTTCGGCGCTTCGATCTTCGACAAACGAACGAAGAGCGCAAGATCTGCGTCTCGAGTCTGGGTGAACATGAATCGACGAATCGGTGTCAGTGCCGCATCAACGGCTTTGTCTTGAGCAATAGTGCCTGCGAGATAAGGACGAAGTGCATTGTTATTCACTTCTTCGAATGCCGGTCTCATTATGAAAAATGTCAAAAAGAGAGCGAGCCCAACGAGAAGTTGGTTCGGTGGCATTTGCTGAGTGCCAAGAGCTTGCCGAAGAAACGAGAGCACGACGATGATGCGTGTGAACGCAGTCATCATGATCAAAATCGCCGGTGCGAGAGTCAGAACCGTCAGCATCAAGATAATTTTGACGGCATTAACGACTTCGTTCGGATTCTCAGTAGTTTTAAAACCGAGATTGACGCTTGGAAGAGTCACTTGCGCGAACGCTGGAGCAGCGGCCAAGAGGGCCAAGCCCATCACTCCGAACAAAGCGAATTGTTTCGAACGAAGTACTTTCAACATTAGATGTTTCTCATGTTCTTTAGGCGCGTGTTCACAACATCACGAATTTCGCTCAAGCCTTGCATCGCAAAATCTTCGCTATCATCTTCTTCGAACTGCGCTGATTGAATCTGCGGTTGTTTTTTTCCGCCCAAGAGACCGCGGCGTGGCTGAGGAGCCTCAAGAGCATGCTCGAAACGAGCTGGCAATTCTTCTGGAACCTCGTCGTCGATCAACGAGAGCGATTTCAACATCGAAATATTTTGGTCAGAAATTCCGATCAAAATCGATTCGCCTGCGACTTGTACGATGGCCAAACTCTTCTTCGGCCCGATGTGATGCTGAGTGATGATTTTGATGCTCGCGTGCGGAGTATTTTTGCCCACTTTGTTCGTGTAGCGCTTAACACCGAATGCGGCCGCACCCAGCACAACAGAAAGAACACCGAGAGTAATCATCAAGCGGTTTAAACCACCCGATGCCTCTTTTTTGGTGAGCTTCGTCTTCGTCAAAACTGGAATTTCTGATTCGGGAAGTTTATTGATCTCTGCGATCTTTACTTGCTCTTCAGCCGGGGTCACTTTCAAGGCCGCATCGGCCGCTGGAACAGCGCCACCTGCCACAAGACTCGTTGTCAGAGCCTCACCTGTCGACTCGTCATTCACAGCGATTGTAGCGATATCTGTTGCGACCTCTTTGCCTGTCGAGTTCGCAGCGTCGCCAGAAATAACAAGCGCGACACCCGTCGCCGTCTTGCGAATTTGAACCGCACCCAGAAGCGAAACAGCGCTCAAACCATCATTGACGGTCAATTTGGCGCGCACCGTGCTCGCATCCGCTTGTGTCGCGTAGACGCTTTTGAAAACGCGATCTTCAACTTTCATGAGCTGCTTTCCTTTATCCAGGAAAGCCTGCGGAAGATCGATTTGAATCGAATCTTGCGTGAACTGAATTTTCGCCTCTGATGAACCCCAAATACCAGTCGTCGATAGATCTGCAGTGAACAAGTCACCGTCGCGGAAGGTAGAGATCTTTTCAACCGGAGTTGGCACATTCGAGCTTTGCTCGGCCGCATTAGCGACCATCGTGAAAAGCAAAGCTGCGAACGGAAGGCAGCGCAAGATTTGAATCACAATCTTCTTCATCGGAATTTTCCTCACTTCAACTGCTCAACACGTTCTGCCGGAGAAATGATATCCGTGAGTCGCACACCGAACTTTTCGTTGACGACGACGGCTTCCCCGCGGGCAACGAGCTTATCGTTGACGAGGACTTCC